>DYML01000111.1:0-1237 GCA_020721605.1 Anaerolinea thermophila | reverse complement strand
CCGTGAACATAACGACTGCCCGACCCTTGCTGGCGCAGACGATTGATGGACTTGGGAATCATCACTTCAAATTCACCCGTCAGCCCCAGTTGATTTGCCGTGAAAAGTTTCATGCTGGCGTTGGGCTTCATGCCCCTGCCCATCACAAACCTGCGGTTGCGGACGTAAATCTCTTCGCCTTGCGCGTCTTCCACCACAAATTCGCTCTCATCCAAAACCTGGCTTTGATAGATGAATCCGTGATCGGCGGTGATGATGAGGTTGGTGAAGTTGGCGTTGGTTAGTTTTTTGAGAATTTCGATAATTTCGCCAATGGCAGCGTGCGCCGCTTCAAAAACTCGGTCTTCGGTTTTTTTGTCGTCGCCAATGGCGTCAATTTGATCGTGATAGACGTAGACCACCTGATTTGCCTTTGCAAGTTCGCGGCTTTCTTCCCTGCCCATGTTGAGCAAGTCCGCCGAGCGAATGGCTGCCGCGCCGTCTTTGACGGCGTTCTTCAATATTTTTGCGCGGTTCTCAGCGCCTGTGGCGCTTAAACCATCCACCTGCGCCGTGCCGTCTTTGGCTATGGTAATTTGGGTGTGCGGCAACAACGCCGCCATACCCAATTGAGTGTAACTGGGCAAACTGGCAAGCATGGCTTCCATCTGCGCCGTGATTTTATCTTCCTCTTGCAGCGTCTTTGCCAGTTCTTCTCCGATCTCGTAGCGCAGAGCGTCTGAGATGATGACCGCGATTTTGTTTTTTTTGCCGAGGTAGCCGCGAATGTGACGCTCAAAAAATTCAGATTGGAGCATGAGCGGGGCGGCAGACCAACTTTGGGCGGGGTCGAGAAATGCCTGAAAGCCGTCATTGAGCGGAAGCAGAAAATTATTCGAGTACAGGTTTTCAATCCGCTCAGTCAGTTGATCCAACAGGGGCTGGCGGGCGGCGCGGACGTGAAAGATAAATTTACGGTAGGTCTGGTCAAGCCGAAACCAGACGCTTTGATATTTAAGCACACCATCGCTGAGTGAATCCATGCGCAGGTCGGCGTTGTGCATTTCGTGCAAAAATTGCGCGGCGTGGCGCAGGGCTTCGTACACATCGGCAAAGTCGTTAAACCAATGCGCGCTGCGCCTGTTCCATATTTGTTTTTCACATTCGCCCGCGCTGATGGTTTGGGAAAATATCTGCGCGGCGAGGTCGCTCAAAATTCTTTGGTCTACCAGTCGGAAGAGGTCAAGTTCGAGCAGTG
>DYML01000110.1:10286-12128 GCA_020721605.1 Anaerolinea thermophila | reverse complement strand
TCACCCCTGTTTTGGGCGGGTTGGCAGCGGGCGGCGCCACGAGCAGTTTTTTGGGAAAATTGGGAATGCAAACCGCCGAGAAATTACCCACAGGCAGGGTGAAACTGTTCAACATGGTCTTTACCAGCCTGGCGGGCGCAGTCACCTTTTTGTTGATTGGGCAATTGGGAGAATGGTTGTATCAACTAGAACAACCGCTCTACACCATCTGGGTACCCATCATCAGCGGCGCCGTATTGGGGCTTGCGCTTGCCTTCTTTACCAGCGCAAAAACCACCCTGCCGACCGGGCTGATAATTTATTACATCACCCGTACTTTCCTCAATGGCTTTCGATCCATTGAAGCGCTGGTCATGGCAATTGTGTTTGTGATTGCGGTTGGCATTGGTCCCTTTGCAGGAGTCATGGCGCTTGGCTTGCATACCATCGTCAGCCTTGCCAAACTATACTCGGAACAAGTCGAAAGCATTATGGCGGGTCCGCTGGAAGCAATTGAAGCCACCGGCGCAAACCGCTTGCAAACCATTATCTACGCCGTCATACCGCAGATCATTCCGCCGTACATTTCATACACCATGTACCGCTGGGATATTAATGTGCGCATGTCTACCATCATCGGTTTTGTGGGCGGTGGCGGCATTGGCTTTTTGCTTCAGCAAAATATCAACCTGCTTAATTACCGCGCTGCCAGCGCGCAAATGTTTGCCATTGCCATTGTGGTAGCCAGCATGGACTACATCAGTTCGGCGCTGCGTGAAAAATATGTTTAACCTGAAAAAACTTAAAGTTTAAGTATTTGGCAGGCGGTCGAATCAATAAAAAACGCGAACTTGAATTGTTCGCGTTTTTTATTGAAGCGTATTAACTATTTTTGACTCATACTTTGATATTCCAAATAGGCGGTCACGCCGTTGATCCAGTTTTGTAAACCATCAACGCGAATGGTGGGATCGTCACACCCGCTAAAAATTCCACCGTCAAAATTTTGAAGCGTTGCCTGGGGCAGTTGCCAGGCGCAATTATTGTTGGGCAATTGGCGCGCCTGCACAAATGTAATAAAAGCGCGAATTTCAGAATCGAGCCATTCATGCTTAATGTCTGAAAGATAAAATACCTGTGCCAGAGCAGCGAGCGCCTCAACTTTGGTTGCGCTGGATATGCTGGTGTTTTTGGGGTGAAGTGAGCGCACCTCGCCGTTAATGACGGTTTGCGCAATCTGTTTGGCGTAGGTTTGGTCGGCTTTGGTTAGTGAATTTAATTGCGCCAGATGGCTGAGGGCGTATGCGTGCCAGTGGTCTTCTGTAACAGGCTGTGAGCTCATAAATTGATTCACTTCAAGCGCCTGAGTCAGCCACAATTGGCTGCCTGTCATTTCGTATAATTCTGTCAGCGCAAGCAAACTTTCGCCAGAGGCAAAGGTCGTATAAAAATTGGAGTCAATCGTTCCCTTATGGTAGGGGTCAAAGGCGTGGTAAAAGCCGCCCTGCGGTTTACGCATGGAGACGATAAAGTAGCCCAGTTCAATGGCGGTGTTAAGCAGGTTGCGGTCTTGCAGAAGAAAATTGCCTGTGGCTTGCCAGCGTTTGTAAATGGTATCCACCGTCAGCGCCGCGCCGCCAATCTGACAATTTCCCTCGGTGTACAGGCATATCCCTCTAAAGTTTTTGGGGTCACTGACCAGTAATTCCAAATAATGCTGGAGGGCAAGATCACCGGCGCTGCAATATTGTAGATCTTCAGAAACACGGCAGGCGGTAAACAATGCGCCTGTGCCAGCCATTAAGCGGGTGTGCGAGGGCGAGTAGGTTCGTTCTCCACTTGTAAAATCCACCTGATAGGATA
>DYML01000110.1:3839-10186 GCA_020721605.1 Anaerolinea thermophila | reverse complement strand
AGGTCGCCTGTTACGCCCAGTTTGGCTGTCAATGGGTTGGGAACTGCCACCACAAATATTTTCGCGCGGCGTGCAGCGGCTACGCCATTTGGGGAATCTTCAAAGACGATGGCTGTGTTTTTTTCAATGTTGAGCAAATCGAGCGCTTTTAAGAAAATATCGGGGTTGGGCTTTGTGCGCCCTGGCGGCACGTCGTCTTGACAAATAATATGGTCGAAATAGTCAAAAATACCCAGCCGCCTGGTGTGCGCATCCACCCAGGTGTGAGGAGAACTGGAGCCAATGGCAACCTGCAAGCCGTTTTGCTTTGCCTCTTCCACCAGAGAGACAACCCCAGGCAAAATGGGGCTGGCATGAATGATGACATCAGATTCTTTGCGGTAGCGCGCTCTCGAAGAAACAGAGTCCAGCCGTCCCTGCGTGAGGAAGGAAAGGTGTTCGGCTGGGTCAAAGTTGGAGAGTCCGTATCCACCAATGGTTTTTTCCCATTCGGCAAGCGGCAGTTCAAAACCATGTTGTTGATAAATAGATTGCCAGACCAAAACTTCTGGGGTTTCGGTATCGAGAATTAGCCCGTCAAAATCAAAAATTAGCGCTTTTAGCATTATGGAAACCGCCTGACAAAATCGGCAATTGCTTCCCACATTTTGAGGCTGCCATTGCCTGTAGATAAAATATTTTCAACCATGTTCGCCAAAGTAGGCTTCATCAAAATATATTCGCGCTGCGCTTCTGTAACCGAGCCGAAGAAGCGGGTATGGTCTATCCAGCCATAAATGCTGCAAGAGACAGAAATATAATTGTTGCCGCGTTTGAGGGTAACGCGCGCACCCAACTCGTGTTCTTCGTCACGCAAAACCTCGCCGCCTTCTGCGCCCACACTGCCAATGCTGCGCCCGTAATCGTAGATGCGCCACTTAGTCATCCATATCCATCCGACTGATGCGCGAGGGTTGAACATTGACGTGCGCGGGAACTGTTCGCGCTGGCTGACCCTCTTTGATTAGACGCGCCAAGTGTTTTACCATCACAGCCTGGCGCGAAGATGCTTGCGCGCCGAGGTCTTCCAGGGCAGGCTCTAGCCAGGTTTGATAGGAGCGCACATTTAAATAGATTCGCCGCCCGTCGCGCTCTGGCAGGCTGGAGACGAGCGCGGAGATTTTTTCGCTGACGTGGTGTTCGTCGGGGTGAATAAGTGGGGTGAGGACAATGCCATACATGCCCGATGTTACGCTTGCGTAACATTTCATGTTTTCTGAATGAACAAAGCCAATGACGCGCTGGGGGGCAGGCTCTACGGGGTGAAGCAGCGGCGGAACAATTTGATAATGAAGGCTTTGAACTGCTGGCAAATCCAGCGGTTGTAATCGCCGCCAGCCTGCGCTGGAAGTGGATTCCGTTTTGCCAAGCAGGCTTACATCCCATAGTTTTTGCCAGGCATAAACCGAAAAGCCCGCCTTACGCAAGGCAGGAAAGACATCGCTGGTCTCGTCCACTTCAGCCGTCACATGAAAGGCTTTCCATTCGCCTGCCTGCGCCACCAGATGCTCAATGAAGGCAGGCAGGTGGGGATCGTTCAACCGCGAAGAGGGCGCAAGATACAATAATTTTGCAAAATTATCTCCGCGCGTATGAATTACGCCGCCCAGTAAAATCGATTCGCCCCCGTTAGAGATGGCAGCATACAAATGCCGCGCCGGGTTAATGTACGCCAACAAGCCCATTGCCCCCAGCGGATGCCCGCGCGTGAGGGCGCGCGCACTGTCGAGGGTTAAGACATCGTTGCGATAGCGGTTAATAATAGGAATATCGAGGAGGTCTAGCGGGCGTATGCTCATTGAAGGGAAGTCATTGCGAGAAGGGCTCTCGTACATTTGGGGAAAACAAGCCCATGCTCGCAATGATTTTTTAACTTGCCAAAGAAATAAAATATTCGTGAAAGCGTGTGTCGCTGGTTAATTCGGGGTGAAAGGAAGTGGCGAGCAAATGACCTTCCTGCGCCGCTACAATGCGACCGTCTTCCAGCGTAGAAAGCGCTTTTGCGTTTCCATGCACCGATTCGATTAAGGGAGCGCGAATAAAAACGGCGTGATAGGCGAATGGTGTGCCGCTGACTTTCATAAGTTCGTCAATGTTAAGATCGGTCTCAAACGAATCTACCTGACGACCAAAGGCATTGCGCTGGACTTTAATATCCATCAAGCCCAGCAAAGGCTGGTTGGAGCGAGCATCTTTGGAAAGAAAGATTGCGCCGGCACAGGTGCCCCAAATGGCATGAGATGTACCAAATTGACGCAACGGCTCCATCAAATCATACGCAACCGCCAATTTACCAATCGTTGTAGATTCACCGCCAGGGATGATTAATCCATTTAAGTCGTCTAGGTGTTTTGGCAGGCGAACTTCCACCGCCTGCACGCCCAGTTTTTTAAGCATGGAGAGATGTTCAGAAAAATCGCCTTGCAAGGCGAGGACGCCAATTTTCATAGTCAGTAACTGCTCTTACCAACCGCGTCCCGCCATCTTCTCGCCTTCGGGCATTTGAGAAACATTGCGCCCTACCATTGCCTCGCCGAGGTTTCGGCTTACTTCCGCGAGAACGGATGCGTCTTGATAGAATGTGACAGATTTCACAATCGCTGCTGCGCGTTTGGCGGGGTCGCCGCTCTTAAAAATACCAGAGCCAACAAAGACACCATCTACGCCAAGTTGCATCATCAATGCGGCGTCTGCGGGGGTAGCCACGCCGCCTGCGGCAAAGTTAACAACGGGCATACGCCCAAGTTCCTTAACCTCTTTTACCAATTCGTAGGGGGCGCCGTTATTTTTGGCAAAGGTCATTAGTTCTTCGTCGCACATGCCCTGCAACTGGCGGATAGCGCCCATTACGCTGCGCGCATGGCGCACCGCCTCTACCACATCTCCCGTGCCTGCTTCACCCTTGGTGCGGATCATTGCCGCGCCTTCACCAATGCGGCGCAAGGCTTCGCCAATGTTGCGGCAGCCGCAAACAAACGGCACTTTGAAGTTGTGCTTCAAAATGTGATGTTCTTCATCCGCCGGAGTCAGTACCTCAGATTCGTCAATATAATCTACGCCGAGCGATTCCAAAATTTGCGCCTCAACAAAATGACCAATGCGGCACTTCGCCATCACAGGGATGCTGACCGCATCCATAATTTTTAGAATCATGTCGGGGTCCGACATACGCGCTACGCCGCCATCCGCGCGAATGTCGGCGGGGACACGCTCCAGCGCCATCACAGCGCAAGCGCCTGCTTCTTCCGCAATGCGGGCTTGCTCGGCATTAACCACATCCATAATCACGCCGCCCTTTAACATTTGAGCCAGACCTTTTTTCTCAGTCCATGTACCAGTTTTTTGTTCCATGTTGCACTCCTCATTTTGAATCGATTGTGATTTTACCATGCAGGCTTTTTGCCCAAACAGCAGGCTGCGAAAGTAAAGCGGGAAAATGCTTGCCTACATGAAGGTAAGGTTGAATTTTAGAACAAAATTGGCTGATGTTAAGAGCCAATAAATATCAATAACAAGCAGTCCAATTTTAGAAAAAGGCGGGGGGATGGGCAAAATTGTCTTTATCTTCAATGCCAAATAATGATATATTCACCACGCCAATATGAATGGAGAATTAGAATGAGAATCCCCCTTACCCCCCAAAGCACAAGCCCACTGTACCAGCAGATCGAATCCTACCTTCGGCAGGGCATCCTTTCTGGCAGCCTTCCTGCCGAAACACGGCTGCCGGCTTGCCGCCAACTAGCGCATGATTTAGGAGTGAACCGCGCAACCGTTGAAAACGCCTACGCCAAACTCCAAGCCGATGGGCTGGTATTTTCGCGCATGGGCAGCGGCACTTATGTTCTACCGTCCAACCCATTAGCGGAAGGTATTAAAAACAATCCAGAAAAAGACTGGCCCCTGTGGCAGAAAAGTGTGCAAGCCCGAAGTCTCAAATCAAAATCGGACACGGTGGAGGAAATGCTTCAGGCGGCGGGTCACCCGCACCCGATCCATTTTGCAAGCGGCGTCAGCGACTCGCGGCAATTCCCTGTGAATGAATTTAGAAAAGTGATTCAGAGCGTGATGCGCCGCGATCAAATTGCGGCGCTGGAATACGGGGAGGGCAACGGGTACGCGCCGCTGCGCGCAGGTATTACGCGCATTCTTGCCAGTCAGGGCTTGCAGACATCCCCCGAAAATATTTTAATCACGGCAGGTTCTCAGCAGGCGATTTTTTTAGTATCACAGGTCTTACTCAAACCCAACGATATTGTTTTGGTTGAAGACCCAACCTATTCAGGCGCGCTTGACCTATTCCGCACCCTTGGGTTTCAAATCATCGGTATTCCCATGGATGGTCAGGGAATGCAAGTAGATAAATTGGAAAAACTTCTACAGCAGCATCACCCCAAGTTAATTTACACCGTTCCAAATTTTCATAACCCAACAGGCACCTGCCTGAGCAGCGCGCGCCGCCGACAGTTGATTGTGCTGGCAGACAGATACAACGTGCCAATTTTGGAAGATGATTTTGTAGGCGACCTGCGCTACGAAGGTCATGCGCAACCCTCCCTTAAAGCGCTGGATACGGGCGGGCAGGTAATTTACGTTAGCACATTTTCCAAGATGTTAATGCCCGGATTGCGGGTGGGGTTTATTGTGGCAAATGGTCCCATCTACGATAGCCTGCTCAACTTTAAACGACTGAGCGACCAGGCAACTTCAACACTCATTCAGCGCGCATTGGATACCTATGTCACAATCGGCAGATATCAAGCCTATCTACGGCGCTCAGGGCAAATCTTCCGCAAACGGCGCGACACCATGCTGAACGCAATCCAGCAATATCTGCCAGATGAGGTCTCCTTCGACTCGCCCAAGGGAGGGCTATTTATCTGGCTGCGTTTGCCTCAACCCATATCCACAGATGCGTTACTGCCTGTCGCGTGCAAAGAAGGCGTGTCATTTGTGCCAGGCAACTTCTTTTTTACAGACGGGGCAAGCGGCGAAGAATGGATGCGCCTCAATTTTGCAGCCCAGACAGAAGAAGACATAGAGGAGGGAATCAGACGGTTGGGAAAAGCAATGCAGCAGATAAAAACCATCAATGGGTAGATGTTCAACGGGACATCCTTTTTTAGCCGAGGGAAAATTAATTTAAAAAAGTCCGCCAAAATGCTACAATTATTTTATCAATACAACTAACACAAGCAGAGCGCAATTGACGGCAAAAAAAGCCCGCGCCACACGTCAGCCACACGCAGCAAGCCAAGACCAAAACAGAATTGCAATCGGTCTGGCGGTCAATCAGCAGTTTCACGTGAAACATACCTAAAAAGAAAAATGACAACAAAAGCCACATCCATTCTTGTTCTGATCTTAATCGGTCTATCCATGCTAGCAGGGGCAACGCTCTGGAATCAACTCCCTGAGCAAATGGCGTCACACTGGAACGCCAACGATGAAGTGAACGGATTCATACCCAAATTTTGGGGCGTGTTTCTCATGCCGCTCATCACACTGGCGATGCTGGGTCTATTCCTCGTATTACCAGGAATAGACCCGCTCAAAGAAAACGTTGCGCAATTCCGCGAGAGTTTCAATTTCTTCATCGCGCTAATTTCGGCATTCATGCTATACATTCACGGGCTGACTTTGGCGTGGAGCCTCGGCTATCAAAATTTCAAAATGAGCGCCGCCATGCTGCCTTTCCTCGGCTCACTATTCATAGCCATTGGATTAATGCTGCGAAAATCCAAACGTAATTTTTTCATTGGAATCCGCACCCCGTGGACGTTATCCAGCGACAGCGTGTGGGACAAGACGCATCAACTCGGATCGGTCTTGTTCATGGCATCAGGCGCGCTGGCAATCATCGGTGGGTTCTTCGGCGGCACAATTGCGTTCTTGATGATGTTTGTACCGTTGATTGGTTCGAGTTTATTGCTCGCGATCTACTCGTATGTGTTGTATCGCATTGAAACCAAAGCGTAACTGTTTCACGTGAAACGGTAAAATACTCCAAAAACTGCCTCTGTAGTGGCTTCTGTTAAAAATAACTTGCAAATCTCCGCAAACACAGGGAGCAACAAAAACGATTGAAAAGGCAAAATAATGAAATTAAAACCTTCAAAACAGACTGCCTCAATGCCGTCAGAAAGTTAGGAGAAATAAAAAATGGAAAGAAAATCTTTGGCGTGGTTTCTAGGAATCACATTTCTAATTTCATGGCCGCTGTTTCTAACGCCGCTTCTATTTGGGAAAATGGAGCCAGTCAACAAACAAATGATAACTCAGGGTTTGTGGGCGATTGCCATGTGGGG
>DYML01000110.1:0-3739 GCA_020721605.1 Anaerolinea thermophila | reverse complement strand
ATATTCCGCGTTTTTTTGTGCCTCTTTACTCAAGACTAGAAGGCGACCTGCCTGTTACAATTTCATCATACGCGATTTCAACTTCGCCTTCCCGAACAAGAAAGGCAACCGCATAGTTTTTTTGCGCATCCATGATTAAATCCAAATGATGACTCTGGCGATAATCGCGGACATCAATCAAGCGCAAAGCGTTGCCCACGCGCAGATTAGTCACTGTGATAAATTGATCCAGCCGACTGGGGGTACTGTAAAAAATCTCCCGTTTAAAAATAGTCTTCTCATCATCAAGAAATACGCCCAGCGGGTAAATACCTGCCTCCATTAAATCCTGAAAGAAGTGTGTGCCAAAAGAAGGCTCAGGTGACGCGCCAACTTCTTCGCCTGCCAGTTCCACCAGAGCGTGTGAATTATAAATATCGCTGTATGTCACATGCACGCCCAAATCGGGCGTAGAAGTTCCCCAGCGACCTGGTCCAACCGCAATAAATGTTTCATCTTTGAGCGCGGCATTTAGTTGCCCAATTGCGCGTTCCAGTTGTGATCTCTCGGCTTGCGTGGCAAGATTAAAATATCCTTCGGATGGCACAAAAAGAATATAGCGGATATTTTGCACAACGCCTTGCGGCACCATCAATTGAGTTGAAAAAATAATATCCTCTTCCTTCAAGTCGGCGGGGATTTGCGCTTCAGAGCCGTTCTCAATGTGACTTTGCGGGCGGCATTGTAAAAGGGTGATCTGCACCTGAGGATGGTTTTCGGGGTTGATAATTTCTAACGCAAATTCTGTATCCACTGGAGATTTATAATATTTCTCCAAAAGTTTTAGCGCGGTACGCATACTGGAGGCAAACGGCACACGCGACAATAATCCGTCAAATGTGACGACCATCTTTTCGGGCGCATCCAACCGCGAGCGGATCGACATCAGGTCTCCAACTTCCTCAACCTGGGCAATAAAGCGCAACGGAGGAAAGTCGGCATCCAACACTTCATGGATGGGAAGTGTGACAAAGGCATTATTTTCAATATCAATCACATCCACGTTTTGCTGCGAATAGCGTTTGATGGTGCGCACGTCCGATGAGGAATGCAAGCGCGGGTGACTGAGCGCAACCAGGCGCGGATAATCATCTCCGAGCATGTCCACTGCGCGGGTGCCGAGTCCCAGCACGAGGCGCAGAAATCCATCTTCCTGTTTGATCTGCGGCGACCAGCGGTACATATTGCGGCTGAACGCAACGCCGGCTGCATGTGGAAAATAATACTTGCCCGTTTTTTGACCTTCCACAAATTGAATCAAAATCCCAATTCGTTCGTCGTAATCTGCAAGTTCTTTCAGGTGGCGATACAAAAGCGCGTCGGGGTTTAAGACGCTGGCATAAATGGATGTAATTGCCTGAGTTAAGGCGGAATACTTTTCGGCATGGCTGCCCTGATTAGGCAAAAAAATGCTTTGATATTTTCCCGCAAAGGATGTGCCGAAGTTATCTTCCAGCAAACTGGAAGAGCGGACAATTAACGGGCGCTCTCCGGCATCCTGCAAAACATGCTCCAGGCTTTCGATAATTTCGGCGGGAAATTGCCCGCGCTGAAAATCGGCATGAAGATCGGGGTACTCTGCGCGGATTTCATCATCGGTTTTATATTTTTGATCGTTCCAGTGCATAAGCCCATTAAACGATAAAAAGTTGTAATACACATCCGAGCCGAGATAATAAGAAACAGGAAGCCGAAACAGAGCAGCAACTTCGGGCGCGGCGGTCTCTTTGATAATTCGCATGGCGAGCAGCATTCCCGCCGCCTTGCCGCCGATCTTGCCACTGCCGATCTTGCGCGCGCGTACTTCCTTCAAATCTCCGACGGTGAACCACTTACGCGCAATCTTAATATATTTCAACTGGTCGCTGACCATCGTGCGGATCAGCACCACCTTCAATTCCTTCAAACGCGCTTCGTATTTTTTACGCTCTTCAGGCGGCATGGATTCGATCATCTCTGCCTGCTCAAACAACATTTCCTGCGGAGCGAGTTCCGGGTTAAACCAGACAAAATCCGTATCAGGGCTGCCATGTTCCGTCAGCAATTGGCGAACCAGATTTTCAAACTCTTCGTAGGGCAGGTTATAGGCGTAATAAAAATCGGTCAACGAGTCGCGAATGCGCATCAGGCGCGTCTCCCACACATCTGCCTGTTCTTCTTCCAGCGGATTATGCAGCCCTTCGCGCACCTGAGATTCGATTCCTTTTTTGCGCGTTTCTGCATCAAGATTTTCCTTTGTGATGATGCCGCGCGCGTACAATTCTTTTCTCATCCGTGAGCGGATACGCTTGCTCAAAATGGGATATTGATTGAGCGCAAGAAAGATGCGAAGCACATTGTCAACTGATACTTTTGGGAGGATCATGGGTCACCTATTTGGATGGAAGTAAAAAGTGAGAGGTAAAAAATTTCAGTCTAAATAGATTAAATATTACAAAAATCCGCCAGACGATTTACTGTCCAGCGGATTTAATCAACTTTGAACTTTCAACGTTCAACACTAACCCAGGTGCATGGGCATGATGACGTGCAGGAAATTATCATCGCCGACAGGCTTGATGACGCCAGGCGCATTCGCCGCGGAAGTTTCCAGCGCCACATTCGGAGACTTGATCACCTCCAGCACTTCGCGCAGGAATTTGACGTTGAACGCGATCAACACGCCGCTGCCATCTACTGTGGCTTCGACGATGGTTTCGTTCTTGCCCGTCTCTTCGGAGGTGGCGGAGATTTCGACTTCGCTCGGCTGCATTTCGCCGTTGGATTGTTTGATGTCAAAACGCGCTACGTTTGAGCCTTCGCGGGCGAAAATCTCAGCCTGTTTGCAAGCCTTGAGCAAAGCCGCCGTGGAAATGAGCGTGCGCGATTTGTAATTGCGAGGGATGATTTGCTGGTAGTCGGGGAAGGTTCCGTCAATCAACTGCGAGACCACTTCCACATCTTTGACGCGGAAGATAATTTGTCCGCGATTTTTGGGAACCGCCATGTAAATTGGCTCTTCGCCATCGCCAGCCACACGCGCCAGTTCGTTCAAGGCGCGGGCGGGGATAATCACATTCAACGGGTGCTGAGCGGGTTGGGAAAGTTGCGCCTTGCGAACGGAAAGACGGAAGCCGTCAGCCGCCACCATCGTCACGTTGTCTTTTTCAACATTCATCAGCACGCCCATCAGCACGGGGCGGGCTTCATCGGTCGAAGCGGCAAACGCCACTTGATGAATCATCTCTTTGAAATCCACCACGTTTAACGGGACTGCGCCTTCCATCTCAGGCGTGGGCAGGGGCGGGAATTCCTGCGCGTCAATGCACTTCACATCATTGTTCGAGGAGCCGCCTTTGATGTGCAAATTTTGCGTTTTTACATCCAACGACAATTGAACCTGGTCGCCAGGCAGGGTGTTCACCAGGTCGGCAAATGTCCGCGCAGGAACAGTGGTTGAGCCTTCCTCGTCAATTCGCGCCGCAATCCAGCAGGTGATTCCCAACTCCAGATTAGTGGCGGAAAGCCGCAAACGTCCCTCATCGCTGGCAATCAAAATATTCGATAAAACGGGGAGCGTGCTGCGCGGTGAAACGGCGCGGGAGACAATGCTCAATCCGCGCGCAAGATTTTCTTGAAGGACAGTTACTTTCATAGGAGTTCTCCCTCGGTTTCGTAAGAATTTTGTGAAAGTATATCATTAATGGATGCGGCGCAAAAC
>DYML01000109.1 GCA_020721605.1 Anaerolinea thermophila | reverse complement strand
GTTTCTCCTTGGTCTAAGTTGGATTATATCAACAGACTTGCGCCAAAGTTTAATGCAGGTGGGAAAAATAAATTAATGCAATTTTTACGTCAAATGTCTGTGATGCCCTAAAGGAAACCCGTATTCTGCCGAAGATATTGGTGTAAACAAAAAATTGAATATCCAAAACACAGTATGGCGGAGGTGAATGGTTCAAACGAAAAAAAAGACATTCCTCTCAAACAAAAATGTCCGCACAAAAGTTCCTGGCAAGATACGAACTCGGTCACACTTCTAAATTCAACATAGGGGAAGGATCCCCTACCCACTAATTCAAACATGGAGGTTTGAAATGGCTAATGTAGATGTAACTCGAATTGCAAGTAATATTGGCGCTTTGAATGCCCTGAATTCTCTTCAGAACATCAATTCCAAATTGGCAATGCACCAGACCCGCCTCTCAACCGGCAAGCGCATCAACAGCGCGCAGGACGACCCCGCTGGTTTGACGATTGCTACCAAAATGCTCGCCCGCTCGGAAGGCTTAAAAGTTTCGCTCGACAACATTAGCGATGCCAAGAACATGCTTTCTGTCGCCGAAGGCGGTTTGAGCAAGATGACCGATATTATCGTGCAGATGCGCAGCAAGGCAGAACAAGCCGCCTCTGATACGATTGGTACTTCAGAACGCGCCGCCATTCAAGATCAACTCTCGGCGTATGCCCAGCAGATTCAAGACCTGGTAGACCAAACCAAATGGAACGGCGTCAAACTGCTCGACAACTCCAGCGGCAATAAAGTTTTCCAAACCGGTGTGGACGAAGGCGAAACCACGACCTGGGTTCTGCCGAATGCGCTTGACCCTGCTACTCTCAACCTTTCTGAGAACGTCAGCAATGACACGGCTACTTTTGTGAATACCAGTGATTCATTTGATCTTGGCACCACATCCAGCCAATTGGGTTCCATGTCCGAACTTTCCACTGGTGATTACTCTTTTGAGGTCTTGAATAAGGCAACTTCAGACCTCCTTGGCAAAGTCACGTTGGATACGGCAAGCACCTTGATCAATGGCGTGGGTTCCATGAGCAATACGGCAGCCACAGCCACTGCTGAACTGACATCGGGTCGCTACAATGTTAAGATCGACTCTGTCACCGATGCAACACACGTCAGCTATACGATTACCAACCTGGATGACGCCAGTTGGAACCTAACCGGCTCCATGTCGGTGACGGCTAAGGATATCTCCTATGCTACTGGCTCCGATGGCGACCTGGTAACTCAAGCCGGTGGTACGCTTGGCATCAACTTGACCTTTGGCACAGACCCTGCTGGTTTGGTTGCCGGGCAATCCATGAACCTTGAATACATTGCCAAAAATGAAGCCAAGTTTGAATTGAATGATGCATCGGGTCAGGCTACTCAAATTGCCCGCAACACTACAGGCTCAGTCTCTGGTTTATATTCCTACAAGGCAGCAGCCACCCAGTTCCAAACCGGACGTGGTGTGAGCATTACATTGGGCGCCTTTACCGATATTGCCGCTGGCGAAACAGAGCGTTTCACTTACCAACAGGCAAATAACTACTCGGTGGATGTCTCTACCACCGCAAAAGCCGGCTCATATATGACCACCGCCAACTACGCCTTAGACAAAGTCACCAGCGCCCTTTCGGGACTCGGCTCTTTGATGGCTCGCTTAAGTTTCAAAGAAGAAGCCATTTCTACGGCTCAGGTTAATGTGGAAGGCGCTTACAACCGCATTATGAACGCCAACATGGCAGAAGAACAGGTCAATGCCAGCAAGTACACCATCTTGCAGCAAACAGCCACCGCCATGTTAGCCCAAGCCAATGCGGCGCCACAAAGCCTGCTGACCCTCTTCCGCTAAGGGTTACAGGGAAGACCTCGCAAACAGTCAAGTTTTGGGGAGGCGCATGGGCGCCTCCCCAATATGGCTCTTAGAACTAGATTCGGCAGGGTAGAAAGGTGAAACATGGCTAGCACAATTACATCCATTGATACTTCAATCTTAAGTCTGGCGCCGACCTTCCAGACGGCAATTAAGGCGATCATTGAATCGGAAAGTGAACCTCTTAAGCGCGTGCAGACCCAAAAAGATCAAATTGATGTGCGGCGTAGTGTTTATACCGACATAAAATCCAATTTTGATGCGCTGCAAACTTCAATTCAGGCGCTCATTAGCACCCAGTCGTTGTATGCCATGACGCAAAAGAGTAAAGCCACTGTCACCCCAGCCACCGCCGGCAGTACGGTCTTAAGCGCCGAATCTTCTGAAAGCGCCGCCGCCGCCGATTACGACATTGCCGTCACACAATTGGCGAAGGCGCAATCCAAGGCAACGACTGCGGTTTTTAGCTCCGATGTGGCGTTGGGCAAGAGTGGAACATTTTGGATGGGGGGCAGCGGCATGAACGCTGTCAGCCTGGTTTCTAATGATTCGGTCACAGGCAGCATTGCCAGCACGGTGGCAACGGGTCAGCGTGAATTGGGTACAGGAGATTACACGCTGGAAGTTCGTAATTCAAACGGCATACCTCAATTTCGGCTGGTCAATTTGGATGGGAAATCGGTTTCCATTCGCAACCAGTCGGGAACCAATTACACCAGCGACTGGCAAAATATGTCTTCTGGTAGTTACGATACAGGGCGCGGCTTGAACCTGACCCTGAGTGATTTGGGGTCTACCGCCAGTACCGCGCTGACATATACCGCCGCAGGAACTTCGATCACCATTAATTCAACCGATACGCTGCGCAATATTACCACCGCCATTAACGCCGCCAGTCAGCCAGAAGGACATGACTTTAAAGCCTCTATTGTGGCAAACAAACTGGTGCTGACCGGCGCTCAAACCGGCGAAAATCACACCATGCTTTATACCGATGGCGCAGGGCTTGGCTTTGGCGCAGATTTACAGTCTGCTCAAAATGCCAAGTTTACAGTGAATGGTATGGATGTCTCGCGTGCCGTAAACACCAGCCTGAGCGATGTGATTGACGGCACTACCATTAACCTCGCATCCGATGCGGAGGGCAAGAGCGCCCGTCTGAGTATTGCCGCCACTTCCGATCAAGCAGTTTCTTTGATGAAGACCATGGTGGATAAATTTAATACCACCTTAACCCACCTGAAGGATAAACTAAACGCCACCTCCAGCATTAGCGCCGCAGGAGAAACCACCTACACGCGCGGTCCACTGAGCGGAGACATTGGCTTTAGCGGTTTGCGCTTAAACATGCTCAGTCGTTTAAATCGCAATATTACCAACAGCGGCAGTTTTAAGAATTTATCCGAAATTGGCATCACCTTTGATAAAGACATGAAACTGGTTCTCGATACATCCAAATTTGGCGACGCAGTCAATCATCACCGCACAGACCTCACCGCATTGCTGGATACAGGTCTCGGAGAATTAAATACCCTGGTCTCCAATTTTGCAGGCTCCAGCGGCTCACTTGCCAAAACTTTAACTTCCATTGACGATCAACGCAAAAATTACGAGAAACGCATTGCCAAATACAATGATGATCTCACTGTGCGCAAGCAGACTTTATACAACCAATACCTGGGATTCCAAACCCAAATTGCAGATTACGGCAGAACCGCAGAATGGCTGGGCATGATTACCGGCACCACCATCACCACTTCGGGCTAGTTGATGTAAAACCCGCCCTGCGTAAAATTTGTGCAAATGTTAGAAACCCCGCCATCCCCCATGACAGGAGGCAAGGAGCGTGATCTATGAGTGAAAATTTAAGAATCTCTGTTGGCAGTGTAAGCCATAGCCAGGTCTCTGCCCCATCCCCCTATAAACCGCCGCCCAAGCCATTCGTCAGCCCGCCAGCCGCAGAACCAATGGCGCAGAAAAAAACGCAAAAGCAAATGGAAACCGAAGTGGAGCAGGAAAGCGCCGCATCCAACCTCTCGGTTCATTTTCGCGTTAATGAAGAAACCAACGAGCTGACCGTCTTTGTGGTGGATCGCAGCGCACACCGCGTCTTGCGCTCCATCCCCATCAGCGAACTGTATAAAATGTCGGCGGGTGAATTGGTCAAACTTGCCGCATAACTCGTTTGTTTTTTTGCACAGGCAGAAAATTTATGTCGAATTAATGGTTGAACGCTTAAGATTAAAACACGTTGGTCGAAACTGATTTTATCGGACAATTTCTAATTATTTGTTGAGGACTAAAATCATGTATCTAGCAGCCTATCGCAATCAATACCGAAAACAAGATGTGATGAATGCCAGCCCGCTTCGTCTGGTGATTATGACCTATGATCTGGCAATTCTTTCCTGTGAACAAAAGGACTTCTCCAAATCTATTAAGACCATCAGTGCGCTTCGTGACGCACTAGATTTGGACTACCCCGAAGTTTCCAGCGGATTGTTCAACCTTTACCAATGGTGTCTGGAGTGTATTCGCAAGGATGATTACGCTTCCGCCATTAATATTTTGACGGAGCTGCGCAGTGCCTGGGTTGCCACCGAACAAAAAATTGCCGCGCGGCAGGTCTCGGTCAGCGTCAGCAGCGTCCCCGCCTACTCTACTTCTTTTGGCAATATCTTAACTTAGGCAGGCAGCAAAGCGGGCTTTGAATCATCCGCCTGCCCAACAAGAAGGAACAAGCGCCTTTCCGTGAGGAAACTGGCGCTTTTTTAATTCACATAAAATTTATTTTAACTTCACCCCGCTTTTACTTCTTAAAACTACTGGCTTTGATAATATCAGACCAACAAGGAGCAACTTATGAGTTTCTGGGAAGCACTCCGCATTGGTTCATCTGGTCTTACTGCACAGCGTTTACGTTTGGATTTAATCTCGAACAATATTGCCAACGCGCAAACCACCCGTACTGAAAATGGAGGAGCCTATCAGCGTCAGGATGTAGTCTTCATGCCCGAAGAAGAAAATTCATTTTTACCCAAATTGGTGGCTGCCCGCCGCGACCCATCCAACAATGTACAGGGCGGTGTGCGCGTGGCAGAGATTACCACCGACGCACAAACGGGCGCAAGGGTGTACGACCCAACCCACCCCGATGCCGATCAAGATGGATATGTCACCTACCCCAATGTAGATATTGTGGTTGAGATGACCAACATGCTTTCTGCCACCCGCTCCTACGAAGCCAACCTGGCTGCGGTAGAAGCCGTAAAACGCATGGCGCTTAAAGCGCTTGAAATTGGAAGGTAATCATTATGTCAATTCAACCGATTGGTTCTGCTTCAATCCCTGTGATTGCCCCCATTACCGCCCCCAGCCAAACTTCTGCCAGCGGCGCTGCCTCGCAGATCACGCAAAGTTTTGAGGGCATACTGACTGCGCTCAATGAATCTCAATTAAGTTCAGATGCGTTAATTGAGAAGATGGCGCAAGGGCAGGATGTTGATTTGCATGAAGTGATGATTGGCATGGAAGAAAACAACATCAATTTTAACGTGGCGCTTGGCATCCGCGACAAACTGATCGAGGCGTACCGCGAAGTCATGCGTATGCAAGTCTAACTTTATTGGGAAACCCACACCATGTTTGCAACCCTTCAAGAACAACTGATTTCCTATTGGAAGCAGCAAAGCCAGGCAAAAAAAATTACCCTGGCGGCATTGCTTTTGGCTGTGATTATTCTTGCGCCGATTCTGGTCAATTGGGCAAATACGCCAAGTTATTCGGTTGCCTACACGGGTCTAAGCGAAGCAGATGCCGCGCAAATTGTTCAAAAGTTGGATGAAAATAACATTTTGTATCAACTCAAAAACAGCGGCACCATTGAAGTGCCTACCGACGATGTTTACACCACTCGTTTGCTCATGGCGCGCGAAGGCTTGCCCGAATCGAGCACGGTTGGTTATGAACTCTTTAGCGGAACTTCCATGCTGGGCATGACAGAATTTTCGCAGGAAATTAATTACCAGCGCGCCATTGAAGGCGAACTTCAGCGCACCATTGGCAGTTTGGAAGCAGTGCAGGCAGTGCGCGTGCATTTGGTCACCCCCGAAAAATCCCTGCTCTCTTCTGTGCAGGTGCCCAGCACTGCATCCGTCACCATTCAAGTGAACCCGGGTCACAGCCTGGATTCCAATCAGGTACGCTCCATCACCCATTTGATCGCCAGCAGCGTGGAAGGACTCAGCCCCGAAAACGTGGTGGTGGTAGACAGTGACGGCAACATGCTGGCAGGCGGCATGACCACAGAAACCGAAGTCAATCAGGCGTTAAAAGATGATCAACGCGCCATTGAACTTGCATACGCAGCAGAAGTGCAAAAACGGGTGCAATCCCTGTTGGATAAAATTTTGGGACCCAACCGCTCCATTGTGCAAGCCACAGTAGAAATGGATTGGACTCAACGTGAAATGACCTCCAACACCTATGCCCCCACCCAGGTTGCCTTGCGCAGCTCGCAGATCATCAATGAATCTTCCAGCGATGGCGGCACCAGCGGCGGCGTTCCTGGCGCAGTCTCTAACTTGCCTACGCCGGTTGCCACCACCACTGGCGCTGGAACTTCCATGTATCAGCGCAGCGAAGAAACATTAAATTACGAAGTGAGCCAGACCCAACTGCATGAAATTAGCGCCCCCGGAACCATCAACCGCATCTCCGTTTCTGTGATGGTAGACGACATAACAGACCCAGCGCAATTGGCTTCCATAAAATCAGCAGTGGAAGTTGCCGCAGGCGTTGATGCCACGCGCGGCGACCAGATTGTTGTGGAATCTTTTGCCTTTGATCGCACCGCCATGGACGCTCTGGCTGCCGAACTGGCATTACAGCAACAGCAGGAACTTTACTTAAAAATTGGCATGGCTGTTGCCGCCGGTATTGTGGTACTTGCGCTTTTATTCTTTGCCCTGCGCATGATTAATAATCTGCGCGACTCTTCCAAGGAAAAATGGAAAACCATCATGCAGCCCGTCAGCCAGATGGCAGCCCTGGAAAACGACTACGCCGGACCCGCATTGAAACTGCAAGCCGATCTCTCCACCGCGCTTTCGCGTCTGGCGGAACAAAACAACCAGATCAACGCCGTCAAAAATGGCAGTGATGATGTTGTTGTGCAGGTTCACGCTCGAAACCAGGCAACCGCCACCGAAGATGAACAAAACTCACGCATCATTTCCAGGCTCACCGAAGAAAACCCCGCCACTGTGGCAGAGATTATTCAAATTTGGTTGAACGAGGGCAAAAAATAATGTCTTCCGGCATAGATAAGGCTGCGGCGCTCTTGCTGGGGCTGGGGGTTGATCTTTCCTCGCGCGTGCTTCAGTACCTGAGCGAAGGCGAGATTGAACAAGTGCTGCTGGTCTTAGGCAAGGCGGGTGTCGTCTCTCCCATTGTTCGGCATGAGGCGCTGCGCGAAGCCTGCGAACTTAGCATGGCAGATGGCGTTGAACAGCGCGGCGGCATTGAATACAGTCGGCAACTTTTGGCGCGCGCCGTTGGTCCACGCCGCGGCACAGAAATTTTGGAGCGCATTTCCATTCATCAGCAACTGACTTCCTTTGAAATGCTCAAAAATGCCAACGCGCACGAGGTTGCCATTTTGCTGCAAGAGGAAATGCCCCAAACCATTGCCCTGGTACTTTCCTACCTCGAAGCAAAAGTTGCCGCAGATATTTTAACCAGCATGACCAAGGAAAACCAAATTGAAGTCACTTTGCGCCTGGCAGCAATGGATCGGGTTTCGCCGCAGGTGGTGCAACAGGTCGAAAAGAGCCTCAAAAATAAACTCTCCAGCGTCATCAACGAAGCCGACTTTCGCGCAACAGGCGGCGTGGCGTTTCTTGTAAAAATGCTCAATCAGGTGGATCGCGGCGCGCAGAAATCCATCTTTGAAGCGCTCGAAACCACCAACGCCAAATTGGTGGAAGAGATTCGCGCCAATATGTTTACCTTTGATGATGTCATCAAACTTGACGACCGCGCCATGCAGCGTATTCTGCGAGACGTAAACAAGGCAGACCTGGCGCTGGCGCTCAAAGGCGCTCCCGAACATCTAAAAGAAAGGGTCTACGCCAACCTCTCTGAGCGGGCGCGTGAAAACCTAAAAGAAGAAATAGATATTCTGGGACCCCAACTTGCCAAGAACGTGTATACCTCTCAACGCAAAATTGTGGACGCAGTTCGTTCACTGGAAGAATCCGGCGAAATTGTAATCTCTGGCGGCGGAGGCGGCGATGAAGTCATTCAATAACTTGCGCTCCGAAAACCTTGCGGTTTGGCTTCCGCCAGACTTGGAGGCTGAAACCCAGCCTGCCGCCAAAGATGTTCAAAAAAGACAAGTTCTTTCCCTATTTAATCACCCGCAAAAAAACGCCAACCCCGCCGCAAACGCGCCAACATCCGTCTTGCATTTGGCAGGCGCAAGCCGCCAATTTTGTACCTGGCAGCCAGACCTAATGGGCGTAGAACCAACCCAGGTTGAGCCTGCCGCCTGGGAATTTATAGACCTGCCTGAATACACCCCCGGCAGCCACACCCCAGAGAAAATTTTAGACACTGTCGCCAAATCTGAACCGATTAAGCCTGAATATCAAGTGGAAACCATTTTAGAACGCGCCCGCATTCAGGCAGAAGAAATTATTTTATCGGCTCAAAGCGCAGCCGATGAGGTACTGCTGCAAGCCCAATCTGAAATTGACGACCAAAAAAAAGAGGGCTATCAGCAAGGGCAAAAAGAAGCGCGGCTCGAACTGGAAGAGTCTGTTCAAGCCTTGCATCTTGCACAGCAAGAAGTGACCGCATGGAAAGCCAGCCTGATGGCGCAGGGCGAGCAGATTTTGGTTGAAATGTTGAAGGAGATTTCCAAAAAAATGTTTGGCGATGGAATTGAGTTGGATAAAAAAGCCCTGCAAACAAACCTAAGCCGCATTATGGAAAGCGCCAGCGGGCTGGGCAGTTTGCATATTTTTCTCAACCCCAAAGACGCCAGAAATTTAGACTCTGCCTGGGTGGATCAATATCTATTAGTGACTGGCGGGCAGGCAAAAATTGTGCCTTCTGAAAATATTACACGCGGCGGTTGTTATGTAAAAGGCAATATGGGCACTGTGGATGGGCGCGTAGAAACTCAACTGGATGCTTTTTTGAAGACCTTTGATGAAGTTAGCGCCGCAGCCGAGTAAATCATGCAAAACATTCCCAACCTCACCCGTTTTAACAAGGCAATTGCCAGCATCAACCCGCTATCTGTAACGGGTCGTGTGGTTCAGGTTGTGGGGCTGACGGTGGAAATTATGGGACTCAACTGTCAGATTGGCGAAATTTGCGAAATTCAGACGCACAACAAAACCGCGTTATTGGCAGAGGCAATCGGCTTCCGCAATAACCGCATGTTGCTCATGCCACTTGGCAGCATGGACGGTATTCAGCCAGATAGCACTGTGCGCTCCATTTCACACGCCTTCAAAGCGCCTGTTGGCAAATCACTCATCGGCAGGGTCTTAAACGGCTTGGGCGAACCCATTGACAGCAAAGGCGCTTTGAAAGCCGTTAATCTGGTTTCCACCAATCAGCCGCCCCCGCATCCCTTGCAGCGTTCTGCCATTGAAGAGCCGCTCGTAACCGGCGTGCGCGTCATTGACGGCATGTTGACCTGCGGCAAAGGTCAGCGCATGGGAATTTTTGCAGGCAGCGGCGTGGGAAAAAGCACCCTGCTGGGTTCCATTGCGCGGAACTCCACAAGTGATATTTCGGTCATTGCGCTCATCGGCGAGCGCGGACGTGAAGTGCGCGAATTTTTAGAGCGCGACCTGGGACCAGAAGGCTTGGCGCGTTCCGTCATCATCGTTTCCACCTCCGACCAGCCCGCCTTGATGCGCCTAAAGGCGGCATCCGTTGCCATGACCATTGCCGAGCATTTTCGAAACAGCGGCATGGATGTGATGTTTATGATGGACTCTGTCACCCGTTACGCCATGGCACAGCGCGAAATTGGTCTTTCCATTGGCGAGCCGCCCGCCAGCAAAGGCTACACCCCGTCGGTCTTTGCCTTGCTGCCGCGCTTGCTGGAACGCGCGGGCAGGGGGGAAGTGGGTTCCATTACTGGTTTCTTCACCGTTTTGGTCGAAGGCGATGACTTCAACGAGCCAATTTGCGATGCCGTGCGCGGTATTTTGGACGGGCATATCATTCTCAGCCGCGCCCTGGCAGCGCGCAATCACTATCCCGCCATTGATGTTTTAAACAGCGTCAGCCGCGTCATGCCCGCATTGACCAGCAGGGAGCATTTACAACTGGCTGCCTTTGCCCGCAAAAATTTGGCAGTCTTTGAGAAGGTTCGAGACCTGGTTAATATTGGCGCCTATGTTAAAGGCTCTGACCCCGAAGTGGACACGGCGCTGAGGGTTACGCCCGCCTTAACCGGCTTTTTGCAGCAGGAAAAAACCGATGTCAGTTCTTTTGAACGCACCTTGCAATCTCTGGCTGAAATCAGCCAAATCTCATCTTCCCCATTAACTGAGGCGTGACATGAACCCTAAATTTTCGCTACAAAATGTTTTGGATATTCGACACGGCAGGGTGGAGTTGTTGGAAATTGAATTGGGCAAACTGCTGGCTGCGCACCAAAAAACAAAAATATTACTTGCCGCCTTGCAGGAATATCAAGCCAGCCTGCTCGATCAACTGGGCGCAACTCAATCTGGCGAGATTGACCTGACGCTGATGCATATTCTGCGCCTGAACATTTTGCAGGCGGGCAAACACATTGAATCTGTGACCCTTGAATTAAAAAAACAAGCGCAGGAAGTTGAAATGAAGCGCGATCAAATGGTGCAAGCCAAACAGGCAGAGGAAACCCTCGAAACTTTAAAACGCAACCGCCACGAAGTTTATCTGGCAGAGCAAGCGCAGATCGAATCCCAGATGCAGGATGATATTTATATTGCGCGCGCGTTTCACAACCAGCAGCACGGAGCATAACCCATGATGGACAATTCAATTTTTAGCGGACAAATGCAGTCGGTTATACAAAATCTCATGTTCACCATCCTTGAACGGCTGATGAAAAAACTGGAATCTGGCGGGCAGGCTGCCACCAGCGCCCAGACTTCCGCTTTGGGCGCAGCAGAATTGGAGCCTGTTACCGGTGATTTTGCCAGCCTCATTAATCAGGCGGCGCAAAAATATGATGTAGACCCCGCACTGGTTCAAGCAGTGGTTAAAGCGGAATCTAATTTTGACCCCAACGCTGTTTCTTCGGCGGGGGCAATGGGCTTGATGCAGTTGATGCCCGGCACAGCCAGCGATTTGGGGGTCTTGAATCCGCTTGACCCTGCGCAAAATATTGATGGCGGCGTGCGCTACATCAGCCGTCTGCTCAACTATTATGACGGCAATGTTCAACTGGCGGTTGCGGCGTACAACGCAGGACCGGGCGCGGTGGATCGCTATCAGGGCATTCCCCCTTATCAGGAAACTCAAACTTATGTCAATCGGGTGCTGGGGTATTTCAACTCTGGCAATGAATGGACGGCATAACCATGACCGATTCCCTCTTTTTCGATATTTCGACTCAAATGGCAAAAGCCGCCCTCGATGGTCTCAGCCTGCGCCAACAGGTCATCAGCCGCAATTTGGCAAATGTTGATACGCCCGGATTCAAGGCGCAAACGCTGGATTTTAAAGAAACGCTGGCGCGCATGACGGCGGAAGATGATTTGCTGCCGCTTAAAATCACCCACGATGCGCACCTGACGACTGCCGCATCTGAAACTGGGTTTTCGGTTTCTTTGCGCTCAGGCGGCACATTTCGCGCTGATGAAAATAATGTGGATGTGGACGTGGAAATGACCGACATGTCTGAAGCAGGAATTCAGTATCAGGCTGTGAGTCAGGCAATTTCTAAAAAATTATTTCTGCTCAAAACATTGGCTAAATAATGATGACCATCCCTCTTCAATCGCCCGTTAAATTTTCCCCGCTTGCTGGGTTGTTGCCTAAATCCCAGGTGAAGGATTCGGACACGCTTCAGACCTCCTTTGGTGAGGTTTTTAAGGCGGAAGAAAAGCGATTGTTGCAGGAGCAGGAGGTGAGCGCTTTGGCGCTTGCGGCGGCGTTGGCTGCTACGCAATCGCAATTGGTTACGGTGAGTCAAGTTCAGCCGCCGCAAGTGAAATCGAAGTCGGTCACGGTCAATCAAGTTCAGCCGCCGCAAGTGAAATCGAAGTCGGCTGCGGTCAATCAAGCCCAGCCGCCGCGAGCGGAGTTGGAGTCGGTCACGGTCAATCAAGTTCAGCCGCCGC
>DYML01000108.1 GCA_020721605.1 Anaerolinea thermophila | reverse complement strand
ACATCCACGTTTGCAGTTCGGCGCGCCATGTGTCAGGATTCCAAACGGCAAGGTAACTTAGGCTCCAGCCAGAGACCACCAGATCGGCGGAAAAATCTGCCACTGGCAAGCGGCGGTGATCTGCCACATCTGCCTGCCAGTTGGTAAAACCACTGGCTGTAAGTTTTTGGCAACAGACGCGCAGCATTTCCTCCGAAATATCAAAAGCACGGACATGCTGTACCCACGGAGCCAACAGCCCCGCCAGCCTGCCAGTGCCAGCGCCGAGGTCGTACACCACGCAATTTTTTAGGGGCGCAATCTCACACAGCACGTTTAAAATGTTTCCTTGATAATCCTCGCGGGCAATGAGCGCCTCGTATTTGTCCCCTTCAGTTTTGTAGATTTCTTCTTGAGTAGGCATACAACAATTATAATAGCGCCATGCCCCCACTTTCCCCGTCCGCTCAAAAAATACAAAACCTGCTCAAGGAACTTGGCTACGAGTACACCGTCATCGAACACGCCGAGTCCACACGCACCGCGCAAGAAGCCGCCGAACGCGCAGGCTGTGAACTGGCGCAAATTGTCAAATCACTTATCTTTCGCGGCAAGAACAGCGGCAAGCCGATCCTCGTTCTTACTAGCGGAGCAAACCGCGTGGATGAAAAACAAATCAGCCAATATGCAGGTGAAGCCATCAGCCGCGCCGACCCCAATTTTGTGCGCACCGTAACAGGCTTTGCCATTGGCGGCATTCCGCCCATTGGTCACATGCAACCCATGGAAACCTACCTCGACGAAGATTTTTTGCCCTTAAAAACCATCTGGGCGGCGGCGGGAACCCCGAATGCCATTTTTGAATTAAAAACCGAAGACCTGCAAAAGATGACCAACGGCAAAGTGGCGCAGGTGAAATCATGCTGACAGAACTTTATCGTTACCTCAAAACCAGCGACACGCTGCACAGCAGCGGAATGCCAACCCGCGCGCAAATTTCAACCCTTGCGCAAGAGGGCATACAAGTTGTGATTAACCTGTCCACTTCAACATCGGAAGGCTGGATGCCTGACGAGCAGGCGCAGGTGGAAGCGCAAAATATCACTTACTACGAAATTCCTGTAGAGTGGGAAAGCCCCGCCAACGACAGTTTGAAAAAGTTTCTGACTGTGATAGATAAACATCAACGCGAAAAAATTCTTGTTCACTGCCAGGAAAACTACCGCGCCGCAGCCTTTATAGCCCTGTATCGCTTTAACCTTTTAGGCTGGTCAGAAGCCAATGCCTTTAAAGATTTGCAAAAAATATGGAATCCCGCCGAATACCCCATCTGGAAAAAGTTTATCGAAACAAGCCTTAGAGCGCAATCTTAACCCAAGCCAGGTCAAAAGGAGCATATCGCATGGAAAAATATTTTGTCGCGTTTACGACGGAACGCCTTTTGAACTCTTTGGTACATCGCATCTGATTGCCCTTGCCATCATCACCCTCTTCTGCCTTTCGTATTTATACTTTCGCAACATTTGGGGTGAAAAAAAAAGGTGATACGCTGGGCATTTACCATTATTATCGTCCTCAACGAATCGGCGCTGCATGTCTGGTCGGCGTATTGGGGCATTGGGGATATTCAAACCATGCTGCCGCTTCATGCGTGCAGTGTCATCATTTGGCTCTCTGCCTACATGCTCATTACAAAAAACTACACCATTTATGAACTGGTCTACTTTATTGGGCTGGGCGGCGCCATGCAAGCCGTACTCACCCCCGCCGATGCCGCCGCCTACAACTTTCCACATTTTCGCATCATGCAAACCTTTATTGCGCACGGAGCGCTAATTAACATTGCGGTCTACATGACGGTCATTGAAGGCTTCCGCCCGACCCTGCAATCCTTCAAGCGAGTCTTCATCTAGTTCAACCTATACATAGTCGTCATCTTTTTTTGTCAACCTTGCCATTGGCAGCAACTATCTTTTTGTTGCCTACAAGCCAATCTTTCCCACCCTGCTGGAACTGCTTGCCCCCTGGACTGGTACATTATGGAGCTGGAAGCCATTGGCTTTGCAATTTTCTTCATCCTCTATCTGCCCTTCCTGATCAAAGATATGCGCGTAAAGCAGCAAATGTCTGCATAATTTTATGAGGATCAATGAAGCGTACGGCTCCAGCGCCTTTTTTTGCCAAAAATGGATTTTATCGTTAAGCAAGGAGAATACATGAATCTAAGCACAGCAAATGTAAAAGATGAGAACTTCAAAAAAATATCACAAAAAATTGTTTCAGAAATGAAACGGCTATCCATCCCTGGCGTGGCGGTAGGAATTTGGCACGCAGGGGTTGAACATACCGCCGGCTTTGGCATAACCAGTGTTGAAAACCCGCTGCCCGTAACGCCCGACACACTGTTTCAAGTGGGATCCATCAGCAAAACCTTTACTGGCACCCTGCTCATGCAACTGGCAGAACAAGGAAAAATTGATCTTGATGCGCCTGTGCGAACCTATCTTAAGGGATTAAAACTGCGCAATCAAAACACAGCCAAACAAGTGACCACACGCCACCTGCTAACGCACACCGGCGGCTGGGTTGGAGATTACTTCAACGACTTTGGCTATGGCGAAGATGCGCTGGCAAAGATGGTAAAAGATGCAGCCAGCCTGCCGCAAGTGATGCCGCTGGGAAAAATTTGGTCATACAACAATGTGGGGTTTAATATTGCAGCGCGTGTGATAGAGGTGGTAACGGGCAAACCCTACGAACAAGCGGCACAAGATATGCTGCTTACGCCGCTCGGTTTAAACATGTCGTTCTTCTTCCCAAGCGATATTCTCATTACCCATCGCTTTGCAGTAGGACATTACAATGAAGACAAGAAAATACGGGTTGCGCGTCCCTGGGCAATTGGGCGTGCGGGCAACGGCGTGGGGGGCGTGGTTAGCACGGTAAAAGACCTGCTGGCGTATGCGCGTTTTCACATGGGAAACAGCAGCCGCATAATAAAAAAGAAAACACTGACAGCCATGCGCGTACCGCAAATCAGCATGGGCAGGCGTGGCAGCATGGGCATTACCTGGTTTATCAGCCCAAGCGCCCCCGTCCGATACAGTCACGGCGGCGCAACGCATGGTCAGCAAGCCGCTTTTCTATTCATCCCCGAAAAGAATTTTGCCATTTCTATTCTTACCAATAGTGACAGCGGCGGTATATTAAACAGCAATGTATTGACGCTTGCGCTTCAAGTGTACTGCGGCATCCAGGTGACTATGCCGCAAGCGATCAAAACAGCCGAGAGTGAGTTACAGGAATTCACAGGGTCATATCGCATTGGCACCGAAGCATTTGATCTAAAAATAGAAGAGGGCGGTCTCATGTATTACCCCATTCCACTGGGCGGCTTTCCCACACCAAGCACGCCGCCCGGTCCTGCCCATGCACCCGTGCGGATTGCGTTCTATGATAAAGATCAAGCCATTGCGTTGGATGAACCCATGAAAAATTCGCTGGGTGATTTTCTGCGCGATGAAAAAGGGCGTGTGGAATTCTTTCGCATTGGCGGGCGGGCGCACAAGAAGATCAAATAAGACGGCAAGGGAAATCTATGAAAAAAAAACTGCTGTATTATTTTTTATTAATTGGAATTTTACTTTCCGCCTGCACGCTGCCGCGCAAAAACCCGCCTGATACACAAATTGCCACCGCCGCCGCATTAACTGTGCAAGCCGCGCTGCAAACTGTCGCCCCGCTTGCAAGCCCAACAGCGGGCGCAGCCCGTTCCACTGCAGCCATTAAAACACCAACTTATACACAGCCCCTGGCAAGTGTGGGGGATGTGATCAATTGCCGCAGTGGACCAGGCGCCAACTATGAACGAGTGACTCAAATTTTGCCCTCAGAGTCGGTAAAAATTGTTGGGTTCTTTGCGCCAAATTACTGGGTTGTCTCCACCGAAGACGGCGAATGCTGGCTGTCTGGTGAGTTTACAACGCCGATTGGAAGTTTTGCCGCCATTCCCACCGTGACTGCGCCGCCGCCCCCGATAGGTGATATACCCAAAGCGGCAACCTTCCCTAAAAATGGCTGGACATTTTTTTGCTACGGAACGGGTCAGGCAGATATTACGCTCGCGTGGACTGATAATGCAAACAACGAAGCAGGATACCGAATTATGCGAAACGAGAAGAAGGTTGGCGAACTGCCCGCCAACGCAACCTATTTTGCCGAAACCATTGACCTGCGCTCAGGTGAAAGCGCATCGTATCAAATTCAGGCATATAACGCGAGTGGAGAAAGCAGCAGCCCAATTGCAAAAATAACCTGCCCATAAACTTTTGTACAATCAAAAATCCCGCATTCGATATGAATGCGGGATTTTTATCTTTACAGATTTATTCTTCGCCCATTTGTTCTTTAACTTTTTTCGTTTGCCTGCCGCGCTCGTCGGTGGCAAGAATGCGCTTGCGAATACGATAATTTTGAGGGGTTATTTCGAGCAATTCATCGTCTGAAAGATATTCAATTGCTTCATCCAAACTCATGGAGCGCGGCGGCGTCAGCCGAATTTCCATATCACCGCCAGATGCGCGCATGTTGGTCAAATGCTTTTTCTTGCAGACGTTGATCGGAATATCCTGCCCGCGCGCGTTTTCTCCGACCACCATGCCTTCGTAAACCTGCACCCCAGGACCGATAAATAATACACCGCGTTCTTCGGCGCTCTTCAAAGAGTATGCCGTAGTGGAGCCTGCCTCCCAGGCGACAATGGAGCCGCGTGTGCGGGATGAAATGTTCCCTGCCAGTTCGTCGTATCCATTAAAGATGGTGTGCATCACACCCTCGCCGCGCGTAGAGGTGAGAAATTGATAACGGAAACCAAGCAAGCCGCGAGTCGGAACAATATAAACAATGCGCGTCATTCCCTGACCTGCATCATGCATTTCAGTCATTTTGCCACGCCGACTTCCAAGCATTTCCACCACCACGCCTACGGTTTCGTTGCTGGTTTCAACATGCACTTCTTCGTAGGGTTCCAGCAGGGCGCCGTCATCAGCCTTATGATAAATAACCTCAGGGCGCGATACCTGAAATTCATAGCCTTCACGCCGCATGGTTTCAATAAGAATGCCCAGGTGCAATTCGCCACGCCCAGAGACGAGGAAATTTTCGGCAGAGTCGGTGTCTTCCACTCGCAAAGAAACATTGGTGCGAAGTTCGTCATATAAACGCTCGCGCAATTTACGAGAAGTACCCCATGTTCCTTCCTTGCCCGTAAAAGGAGAAGTATTTACGCCAAAGGTCATGCGGACAGTTGGTTCTTCCACTTTGATGGTGGGCAGTGCAACAGGGTTAAGCGGGTCGGCAAGTGTCTCGCCGATAGCAATGCCTTCAAGCCCAGCGAGTGAAATAATATCGCCTGCTTGAACTTGATCAATTTCAACTTTATTCAAACCTTTAAATGTGTAAAGATAACGCGCGGTTTCAGGCAAAATCGTTCCGTCCAATTTCATACGCGCCATTTTTTGACCGGCTTTAATTGTGCCGGCAAAGACGCGCCCAATGGCGGTTACGCCGCGATAATCGTCATAGCCAAGCATGGTTACAAGTAATTGCAGGGGGGCATCTGGGTCAACTTTGGGCGCAGGAATATGTTTGAGGATCACATCAAACATGGGCTGCAAGTCTGGTCCAAGTTCGGGTGAAAGACCGGCGCGCCCGGCAGTAGCCTGAGCGTAAATGACGGGAAAATCTGCCTGATCTTCACTGGCGCCGAGTTCAATAAACAAGTCGAATGTTTCATTAAGGACGCGTGCCGGCTCGGCATCTTTGCGATCCACCTTGTTGATTACCACAATGGCTTTGTGACCCATCTCCAGCGCTTTCTTTAACACGAAGCGGGTTTGGGGCATGGGACCCTCTGCGGCATCAACCAGCAAAAGCACGCCGTCCACCATGTTCATTACACGTTCTACTTCACCGCCGAAATCAGCATGTCCAGGCGTATCAACAATATTGATCTTAATCGGTTTGTTGGAGACCGGATCGATGAGGGAAATAGCGGTGTTCTTGGCAAGAATAGTGATGCCGCGTTCACGCTCAAGGTCATTTGAGTCCATGACACGTTCTTCAACGTGCTGATTTTCGCGGAAGGTATGAGATTGTCCAAGTAGTCCGTCTACAAGGGTTGTCTTGCCGTGATCAACGTGCGCAATAATGGCAATATTTCGGAGGTCTGTTCTTTCGATTAGCATTTTTACACCTGGTTTCATTAGTCAATGAGAATGACAAGTAGTTTATACACACAAAAACCCTCGACGGAGAAAGCCGAGGGCTTGCAATAAAAAGATCGGCGTGCGGGATGTATATTATCAGAGAGTAATGGATTTGGGTAGGGCGTTAAAAAATCTCACCAATTTAATATACATAAAAGAACATTTCACATTAGAATTAGAAAATGGAAATGTATCCTTACTACATCGGTTATAGTGTCATCCTGTTGGCGGGCAGTCTCACTGGCTTTCTTTTAATAATTCGAATTTGGGGGCTACGCACCATACCAGGCACATACGGGCTGATGCTGGCAGTTGGGTCTGTAACAGAATGGTCGCTGACTTATGTAATGGAAATTTTCAGCACAAATATTGCAGAAAAAACCCTGTGGGCAAGTCTGCAATATTTTGGAATTTCTTATGCAGTGTTGGGAATGTTTATATTTACCCTGCACTACAGCGGCAATGGCGAGTGGCTCACTCGTACACGCTCTCTTTTACTGGCAATCATTTCCAGCAGCGCGATTGCAATTGCCCTAACCAATGAATGGCATCACTTGCTCTGGTCTGCCATTCACCTGACCAACGGGTTGGCGTTTGGTCCACTCAACATGCAACATGGGCAATTATTTTTTGTGCTGGTGTCTTTTCAATATATTTTAATTGCCATCATTACGGTGTTATTTTTTCAAATTGCATCACACTCACAAAGCCTGTATCAAAGTCAATCACGCATTATGCTGGCGGGAATGGCATTTCCATGGATTGCGAATCTTATGTATATTACAGGGTGGAATCCATATCCATCATTAGATTTAACGCCCATCGCATTAACAATGACCAATCTATTTTTGTCCATTAGCTTTCTGCGCTATCGCTTTATGGACTTAAGACCCATTGCGCACGACTCTGTTTTTAACGCAATGCAAGACGGCGTGGTGGTCTTGGATGATAAGGAACGAATTGTAGATATTAATCCGGTTGCCACATTTTTCTTTCAAGATACAGGAAACCTGCTTGGTCGTGAGATTAAATCTCTTCTGCCCCGCTGGGGGGAATGGAAAGCGTCAGCGCCGCACAGAGAGATTAACCAAGAAATTTCATTTGATCTTGCCGGAGACGAACTGGTTTTCAAAATTCGCACCACCTCTGTATTGGATCAACGCGGAGCGCGCAAAGGACGCGTTCTGCTCATTAGCGATATTACCGAACAAAAACGATCGCACAAACAAATTATGGAAGCAAGTCACTTAAAAAGCCAATTACTGGCAAATCTTGGGCATGATCTACGATCTCCATTGGGTGCAATCATTGGCTACGCAGAAATGCTAAAAGATGGATCATTTGGTCCCATGAGTCCCAATCAGGAAAAGGCTTCGGCAGAAATTCTTGATGGCGCGAATCAATTACTTTCATTCATCAACAATCTGGTGGGTCAGGCTCAGATCGAGACCGGCAAAATTATTTTACGGGAATATCCATTTGATGTAGATGAAATCATCGGACCTTTGCTTTCCACCCTAAATTTTCACGCACATAAAAAGGGACTAACCCTCATAGAATATATTGACCCAGCTTTGCCAAAGAAACTGGTGGGAGATCAATTTTGGCTGCGGCAAATTGTGATGAATCTTGTACACAACGCGGTTAAGTTTACAGAAAAAGGCAGTGTCACTGTGCGCTTTTTTAACCATAGCAAAGGATACTGGGCTGTGCAAGTAATTGATACAGGAATTGGAATTCCACCCGAAGCACAAAAGCGGGTCTTTGAAGCCTTTGAGCAGGTAAATAGTATGGAAAGTTCAAAACAAAGCGGGTTTGGCTTGGGGTTATCCATTGTTGCAAAATTGACTTCCATTATGAGTGGAAAAATTGAATTGGAAAGTGAAGTCGGCAAAGGATGCACTTTTACATTACTGCTACCAATGAAAGAAATTGTATAATTTCCTCCCTATAAATTGCATATACGCAGGTTCAAAAAAGCACATTTTATGACAGCGGGGAAAACCAAGCATATCTTAAGCAAGCAACAAGTTTACAACCGTCCAGATTTTCCTGCTTTTTTCAAATCACGATTGTGCCACCAGACCTGCCAAATACGAAATGCTGCTTCAATCTGAATTTTAAGCGACATTTTAGACTTTCCCCAGCGGCGGTCAGCAAAATAAATAGGGGATTCTCCAATCTTAAACGCAAGGCAATGCGCAAGATATGCCATTTCCACAAGAAACACATAACCGCTCGATTGAATACGCTCAAATGGAATTTGCTGTAAAGTTTCACGGCGCCACATCCGATAACCTGTGGTCACATCGCGCAGGGGCAACCCTAAAATAGTACGCGCGTAGTAATTTCCAAAAGCCGAAAGGCTTTTTCGCCAGACGGGCCAGCGCTCGTCTACAGATCCGCCCTTGACATAACGTGAGCCAAGAACAACGTCATTAGATTCTAACAAATGAGCCATTGCGATAAGCGCAGAGGGGTCATGCGAAAAATCAGCATCCATTTGGACGATGGCTTGTGTGTCACTTTCCAAAACCTTTTGAAATCCATTTAAATATGCAGAACGCAGCCCTAATTTTCCTGGTCTATGCAGAACCTCTACCCGCCCTGGATAATCTGTAGCCAGTTGATCGGCAGCCTGCCCGGTTCCATCGGGGCTGTTGTCGTCTACAATCAAAATACGCAAGTCGAGCGGAAGCGAAAATAAAGCGGAGACCAGGTTGGGCAGGTTCTCCGCTTCGTTATAAGTAGGTGTAATAACCGTAATTCGCAAAAAAACTCCTATTTTTTAAGGCGCACCAACTCTGTTTTTATTTGATTCACATCACTAAAACCATCTCGAAGGGATGGAAGTTCGGTTAATTTCACGCTGAGACGAGTTCGGCTTTTTGCCATTTGCTCTCGATCTTTAATAGGATAAAAATACTCAAGTGATTGTTCGAGTCGCACACGCATTTTTTCACTTAACGCAACAAGGTTTGAAGGCGGAAGAACAAGAATGAAATCTGTGCCGCTTAAATGACCCAAAAAATCTTCTGGGCGGCTGATTTCGCGCATTGTATTTACAATCATCAAACTAATGGCGCGTAAAACATCGTCGGATGCCACAAATCCGTAGGATTCACGAAACGCAACCATGTTGTCAATCGAAACAAACAACAAGGCTGCGCCGTCTTTTCCTAGCACTTCAGAAAGTTTTTCATCAACCAATGCGCCTTCAGGCAAGCCGGTAACTGGGTTGGTTAAAGAACCTTGGCTGACACGTTTAAGCGCATTTCGGACGCGCAAACGCAATTCCTGCACATCAAAGGGTTTGGTAATATAATCGTCTGCGCCTAATTCCAGCCCTTGTAAACGATCAGAACGGTCACGTTTTTCGGTAAGGAAAATAATGGGAACATCGGAGGTACGGCGGTCGCTTCGCAAGCGACGGGCTACTTCGTAGCCATCAATGTCGGGCAAGCGAATATCAAGAATAACCAAGTCTGGGTGAACAGTCTGACAGGAACGAACCCCATCTTCGCCCCAGTTAACAGTGAACACTTCATAGCCTTGAACGCGAAAATATGCGTTCAGCATTTCAGCCACGTCAAGGTCGTCTTCAATGATGAGTATTTTAGGCTTGTTGTCTGTCACGCCAGACCTTCGCTAAGTTTTATGATATGGGTTCTTTTTGGACGATGAATTCGCAAACATCATCACCAACGGCAACGCATTTGGATTCATTGACACGAAATTCGTTGCCGCCAGATACCCATTTAAGGGCTTCCTGCAGCAAACCTGTGGCAACAAAACAAACGGGCTTATCGGCACCGGTACGCCCCCAACAGCATGGACATTTGTGAATTGTCCATATCCACTCTGTGTCTTTCTCTTCCACAGTGGTTTGTTGATCACTCAACTGACTAAAAATTTTTGCAAAAGCCGGCAGACCAATTCTTAATTTAGATTGAAGTGGAAGGACAACGAATGCCAAATCTGCGGCGCCAGCCAATGCTCCAAAATTTCTTAAAGCGTCAGAAAAAGTTGCGCGCCCTGCACGCAAAGCAAGACCACGCCCGCCGCGCGGACCATACATTTCTTCCAAGGCAGAACCAATTGCAGAAAGTTCGGCAAAGTCAAAACCTTTGTCAAGGTTATCTGGCGGGTAATTTTCAATATAATTGTTTAAACCTGCTAAATTTAAAATGGCATTTAAGCCATTTTTACCCATCACCTCTTCCAAAGATTTGATGGTAATCATGCCAAATTTATTTGGGTAATACAGACCACTTTTTTGAAGGGGGATCATAACAACTCCACTAAATCAACTTCGCCAGATCTTCGGCGGCGCGGCGCATATCAAGGAAGATTAGTCCAAGTTTAGCCTGTTCACGAGCCAGTGCGGTGAGAACTGCTTCTTCTCCAACGGACATCAACACAACATATCCTTTTAATCCTTTAATGTAGACCTGCTCAAGAGAGCCCCGCCCTAATTCACTTGCAATCCGTTCACCGAGAGATAGCATGGCGGCAGACATGGCTGAAACCCTGTCTTCCTCCACACCCTGAGGAAGTGCAGAGGCAATACTCAGACCGTCAACACTAACTACTGCTGATGCTTCAATGTCAGGTGATGAAGCCTGCAACTCACGCAGTCGATCTACCATTTGTTGCGAACGATTTTTTGACAAAACAACCCTCCTATGGGGAAGTTATACGCTTATAAATAAACATAAACGTTATTTTTATGAAGAGCGTGACTATTTTAGAACATGGCATTCATTGTGTCAAGTTCGGCATTCTATCCCTTACAAAAGGGTAAGTTGCCTACATGCTATAATCTCAGGCGATGAACAAAATAAAAACCTTTAGTTTTGTCTTTTTCCTGCTGATGCTCCTGCCACAAGCCGCTAAAGCGCAAGACTTAGCGCCGTCTGCCGAATCTGAAAGCGGCGGAGTAGTCTGCGAGCCTGACATTTACCTATCAGAGCCGAATGACTGCCTGCTGTTGGGACCTTCTGCCTATCTTACTGATCTTGCCAAATTAGGGATGACGTTACCGCCGCGCGCCTTGCCCGCCTCGAAACCCGACCCAAACCTGACAGCGCTTCCTTACAAATATTTTCGCCTCGATGCTGACTATGTTCCAATTTACAACACGCCTGGGGAAAAAGGCGAAGGAACTCAACAATTTCCACCGGGCTTTGTCTATGTCTCTTACAACGACCGCGTTGAAGAAGGCGGCGTATATTATCAAATACAAAATGGCGGTTGGATTGCGGGTAAAGGCAGCAGAATTAGCGAAATTCCAATGTTTCAGGGGCTTGTTTTTTCTGCCACGCCGCGCAACTCTTTTGGGTGGGCTTTTGAAACCATTCCTGTCTGGAGTGCGCCTGGCTACAATGCAGAAAAAACAGGAAAAGAAATTGGCATCTTTGAAACCGTCACTGTTTATGATACGCAAATAATAGAAAATGAAGAATGGAATTTAATTGGTCCCAATCAATGGCTGGAGGGACGCAAGGTAGCGCGTGTAATTTTAAATACAACGCCGCCAGAGGGTGTCACAACCCAACGCTGGATTGACGTAGACCTGGCAGAACAAACTCTTGCCGTCTATGAGAGTGGAAAAATAATCTTTGCAACCGTCATCGCCAGCGGATCAGAACCATTCTGGACGCGCCCAGGTCTATTTCAAATTTTTCAAAAAAAAGAAGCCGAAACCATGCGCAACAACGACCTCGCCGACTTTTATTATCTCGAAAATGTACCCTGGACAATGTACTTTGATGGCGCCCGTGCGCTGCATGGCGCATATTGGCGCACACGCTTTGGCTATCCACAATCACATGGGTGCGTAAATCTATCGGTTGGAGACTCACATTGGCTATTTAATTGGGCAATTGAGGGGGATTGGGTCTACATCCATGACCGCACAGGGCAAACACCCACCGACCCTTCTTTTTACACCGGCGGAGCCTATTAATTACCATCAGCGCCACGGCTTCGTTCCTCGCCGTGACGCTGATGGAGGGAATCGCTAAAAAGG
>DYML01000107.1:5209-12360 GCA_020721605.1 Anaerolinea thermophila | reverse complement strand
CGCTTGCTGCGAATGTTTTTTTGAATCAGCAAGTCGCTGCAAGTCAGCGCCAAATCATACGCACGGGCTTCTCCGCGCGGGTCTACTTGCAGGTGATTTTTTAATAAATACTCTTCTGTTTCTCGCTTATGACGCCCGCCCAGCACCGTAAAATTAAGCCAGCCTAATTTGGCTAACAGGTTTTCAATGCCATCAGCATAATAAGGCGTGAAATAGCAATCGTTATCATCCATCAAATTACGCGCAATTGCGTGCATTTGCGTCGTTTGATTGAGAGATCCGCAAATAAAAAGGATATTGCCCATGCGCTGCTCCAACTTGCTTTTTTGAAAACAAGTTTACTGAGCGTGTATTAATCTTCAAAGAACAAAGTATTAATGGATTGTTTAACTATGACTGCCCAGGGTATCGCTCCGCAGCCATGCGGCAATATAAAAAAGATCACGCCTCCCAATATTTTCTTATTTTTTCTTTACTCATTGTTAACAACGCCTTTGGGGGGCGTTAACTTGAATAGACTATCTTATAAAAATCTCATTTTGAAAAGAGAGAAACCCATGCCGCATAAAATTCTTGACCAACACCTGCAATCGATTCGCGATGACCTGCTGCTACTAAGCAGCATGGTGGAAACCGCCCTGGAAGAATCTGTAACGGCGCTCAAGAATTTTGACCTGGAAAAATCACGCGCCGTATACAAAAATGACCTGCAAATCAACGAGAAGCGCTTTGAACTGGAATGGCAAATTATGGCAATTATTGCCATACAGGCGCCCGTTTTATTTGACTTGCGCTTTCTGGCTTCCTCGCTCAATATTTGCACCGAGTTGGAAAGAATTGGCGATTACGCGAAAACCATTGCGCGTATCAGCCTGATTTCGGACGACATCCGCATTCCGCATTTTTTGAATACCATTTACGAGATGGGGGAAAAAACGTCTGCCATGCTGCACGCCGCCATGACGGCATTCATCCAGACAAATACGCCTTCAGCGCTTCGCATTATTGCCGATGATGATATGATTGACACGCTGTACGCAAATCTCTACTCTGAATTGATGGAATTTGCAGCGCACGATGCCTATCAAGTGGAACGCGTTAATTCCCTGCTGTGGGTGGGGCATAACCTTGAACGAGCGGCAGACCGCGTGACAAATATTTGCGAACGGACAGTTTATGTTGAGACCGGAGAATTAAGCGACACCATGCCTGCTTATCCTCATTTTCAAAAATAAAAAAATTCATGCAAAATATTGCCGCAATTGATGTTGGCTCCAACGCCATGCGTATGGTCGTCGGACGAATTGTTTACGACGGAAAAGTAGAAGCAGTGGAAAACCTGCGCCTGCCTGTGCGGCTGGGGCAAGACGCCTTCACAACAGGCATCATCAGCGAAGAAACATCACAACAAACGGTGGAAGCCTTCCAACGCTTTCGCAAAATTGCAGACAAACACAAGGTGGATAAAATTCGCGCAATTGCCACCAGCGCCATGCGCGAAGCGCTCAACGGCAATCTATTGCTTGACCGCATTGCCCGCCAAACAGGCATTGAAGTTGAAATCATCAGCGGGGAAGAGGAAGCGCGCCTGATTCACCTGGCAGCCACTCAAAGCGTCAACCTAAAAAATAAACAAGCCTTATTAATTGATATTGGGGGCGGCAGCGTAGAAGTAACCCTTTCACAAAATGGAAAAATTCTTTCCACTGAAAGTTACAACATGGGAACTGTGCGCCTGCTCAACACCCTGGGCGGTAAAAAAAATACAGTGCTAACCTTTCATCACCTGGTGCGCGAATATGCCGAAGCAGCCCGTCACCGCATTGACCGTGAAATTGGCACAAAAAAAATAGACCTGTGTATTGGCACAGGCGGCAACATTGAAGAGATGGGCAGGCTGCGACAAAAATTTTTTAAAGGGGAAAGCGACCGCCTGCTGACCCTTGAAGAGTTGGATAAACTGGTTGAAACCCTCAGCAAAATGCGGGTGGAAGAAAGAATTAGAAAGTTTAAGTTAAAACCAGACCGCGCCGATGTCATCCTGCCGGCATCCATCGTCTTGCAAATGATTGCGCACGAAGCCAAAATTAAAGAAGTTGCCATTCCCAATGTTGGGCTAAAAGACGGCGTATTGTGGGACCTGGCATACAGGCTGCAAGAAAATGTAAGCATTTCACCCCGCGAACAGGTTTGGGCATCTGCCCTGCGCCTCGGCAAAAAATATCAATTTGACCAGGAGCACGCAAAATCTGTCGCGCTGTTGGCGGGCAGGCTCTTCGACCAATCACACAATTTACATGACCTGGAAAACGAAGACAGGCTGCTTTTGGAACTTGGCGCACTGCTGCATGACATTGGGCATTTCATCAACACCATTGACCACAACAAACACGGCTACTATATTTTAAAAGCCAACCCATTAATGGGGCTGACAGAAAATCGGCAGGAAATTGTGGCAAATATCATCCTCTACCACCGCAAATCCATGCCCTCCTGGCAGGATGAAGGATTCAGAAGCCTGACGCCCAAAGACCGAATTATGGTCACAAAACTTTCGGCATTAATGCGCCTGGCAGATGCGCTGGATGTCAGTCACACGGGCTGCGTAAAAGAGGTTCAACTTGAACAGCAAAAAGACTTCTGGCAATTAAGGCTGCAAGGCAAGGGAGACCTCATGTTGGAGCAGTGGACGCTGGAAAAACGCCAAAAATTATTTCAAGAGATATTTGGCGTGAAATTAAAGGTTGTCGTATAAGTGATGAACGCACAAAGCCTTTTATCTAATGCGCTCAAAACGCGCTGGGATGATTACAAAATAAAACTACGAGCCTGCCGCGCCAACTTTTCGGAAGAGGCGGTTCACAACTTCCGCGTAGCCGTGCGCCGCTTACTGGCAGCGCTAGACCTGTTGCACAGCCTGACTCAAAATATAAAAATAAAAAAAATACGGCGCGCGTTGAAAGACCAGTTAGATCACCTTGATGCCCTGCGCGATACCCAGGTACTTCTTGCTGATATTTTTGAGCACAGGGCGGAAACACCCCAGCGGCAACCCTTTGAAGAATATCTACAAGGCAGGCAAAAAAAATTGATGCGTGCCGCGCACAAAGAAATAAAACTGCTAAAAATAAAAAACCTTGCGGCGCAAGTAAGAAAGTTAAAGCAAACCCTGACTGAGTTTCAACCCAATGAGATTAACCCGCTTGCTGCAATAGACGAAGCCTATCAGCGGCTCATTCAACGCCAACGGCAAATAGATTCCAGCCAGCCCGCCACCATTCACCACCTGCGCATTGCCTTCAAAAAGTTTCGCTATATGGTTGAGGTCATTCACCCCCTGCTGGAAAAATTTTCCCCCGACACCCTAAAAAAAATGCGTGACTACCAAACGCGGCTGGGAAAAATTCAAGATATGGAAGCCGCCCTACAAACGCTTGCCGCATTTGAAAGACATACATCCCAACACGGCAAGTATGAAACCCTCCGCGCTTATTATCAAAAGAGACAAACCCTTGCCACCGCGTTTTATATGGAAGCACAAGAAGACCTTGTTGCTTTTTGGCGCCCTGCGTCACATTAACCTTTTCTTCAGGAGAACCCCATGAATTTATACATCATCCGCCACGCCATTGCAGTAGACGAATACGAAGAAGACAGCCAGCGCCCACTGTCGGATAAGGGCAAAAAGAAAATGCGCCAGATAGCCAAAGGGCTGCGCATATTAGGCGTGGATTTTGACTTAATTCTATCTTCTCCCTACGTCCGCGCCAAAGAAACAGCCGAAATTTTGATGGAAGTTTTCAAAATAAAACAAGATGTTCAATTCAGCGAAAACCTTGTTCCCATGGGCGACCCTGATTTGTTAATTTCTGAAATGAACGAAAAATACAATGCCACCAGCATTGCGCTGGTGGGTCACGAACCATTTTTAAGCGCATTGGTTGGCTTGCTCATTTCAGAAAATACAAATGTGGATTTGTCATTCAAAAAAGGCGGTGTTTGCCGTCTCTCGGCAGATGACTTGCACCACACACGCCAAGCCACGCTCGAATGGCTGCTTACGCCGGGAGTTCTGGTTGAAATTGCAGAAAAATAAGGAAGCCCTGTAATGGCAGAAGCAGAAATCCCCCCGCTCCAAACAATTGACCTAAACTCGCCGCGCTTCTATATCAATCGAGAATTAAGCCTGCTGGAATTTCAGCGCCGCGTATTGGAAGAAGCCAAAGACGAATCTAACCCGCTGCTGGAACGCGCCAAGTTCCTCGCCATCTTCGGCTCCAACATGGATGAATTTTTTATGGTGCGCGTTTCGGGCATTCGCAAGCAGGTTGAGGCGCGTGTTGTGGAAATTTCACCCGATGGAAGAACTCCGCCAGATCAGTTGGCGGCAATTCGTAAAATGGCGCAGGAATTATTAAGTGAGGCGCACCATTTTTATCTGCGCAAACTTTTACCCCAGTTGGAAAAAAACAGCATTCACCTGATTGACTACAAAAAGTTGAATAAATCTCAAAAGGCGCGGGTGGACACCTATTTTAAAGAAGTGATCTACCCGGTGCTTACGCCGCTGGCGCTAGACCCTGGGCATCCCTTTCCGCATATCTCTAATTTAAGTTTGAATCTTGCCATTGTGATTCACGACAAAAAAGGCAATGAAAAATTTGCGCGGTTAAAAGTACCCGACACTCTGCCGCGCCTGCTGCCCATTAAGCGTTCCTCTGGCGGAGTGCGCAAAGATGGAACTGTACCCCATCAGCATTATTTTGTCTGGCTGGAGCAGGTCATCGCCGCCAATTTGGATGACCTCTTCCCTGGCATGGAAGTCACCTCGGCGCATCCCTTCCGCATTGTGCGTGATGCTGATATAGAAATTCAGGAATTGGAAGCCGATGACCTGCTGGAGACCATGCAGCAGAATATTCGCAAGCGCAAATTTGGTTCTGTCGTGCAGGTGGCGGTCTACGAATCCATGCCGCAGAATATTCGTGAATTGCTGGTGGATAACCTTGAAATAAGCAATAACGATGTTTACATGTTGGATAGCCCGCTTGGGTTAAGCAGTTTATGGCAGTTATATAATCATGTAGAACGGCATGACTTAAAAGATGTCCCCTACAAGCCGCGTATTCCCAAAGCATTTAAACATGCGCCAAGCCCAGCCGAAATCTTTGATGCCATAAAAAACGAAAACATCCTGATTCACCATCCGTATGATTCATTTAACCCCGTGGTGGATTTTCTCAACGCTGCCGCGCGTGACCCGCAAGTGCTAGCCATCAAACAAACTCTCTACCGCGTGGGGGCAAATGCGCCGGTGGTAGAAGCCCTGCTCGAAGCGGCAGAGCGCGGCAAGCAGGTGGCGGTACTGGTAGAACTCAAAGCCCGTTTTGACGAGGAATCAAATATCAGTTGGGCGCGCGCGCTGGAAGAAGTGGGCGTGCATGTGGTCTACGGGTTGGTGGGATTAAAAACCCACTGCAAAGTAACCATGGTAGTACGACAGGAAGGCGAAGGAATCCGCCGCTACCTGCACCTGGCAACAGGCAACTACAATGCGCTCACCTCACGCATTTATGAAGACATTGGTATTTTTACAGCAGATGAAGAAATAGGCGCAGATGCAACCGACCTATTTAATTATCTAACCGGCTATTCCACCAAGCAGGAATACCGCAAATTATTTGTTGCACCTGTCAGCCTGCGCAAGCAGTTGGAAAAACTAATTCGGCGTGAAATTGAACATGCGCGGCAGGGGCGCAATGCCCAGTTAATATTCAAATTGAATTCGTTGGTAGACCCGCAAATGATTCATCTTCTGTATCAAGCGTCTCAGGCGGGGGTACAGGTAGACTTGCTGGTACGCGGCATGTGCTGTTTACGCCCAGGCGTGGCAGGCGTAAGCGAAAATATTCGTGTTACCAGTATTGTTGGGCGCTACCTGGAACATAGCCGCCTGTTTTATTTTCACAACAACGGCAATGAAAACATTTACCTCGGCAGCGCCGACCTCATGCCGCGCAACCTTAATCATCGGGTAGAGGTAGTCTTTCCGGTGGAAAGCAAAGATCACATTCAATATTTACGTCAGCATGTACTTGATGCCTATTTAAAAGACAATACGCGCGCGCGGCGGCTGCAAACAGATGGCTCTTATACGCGCCTTACGCCAAAAGATAACAATGCAGTGATAGACGTACAAGAAAAATTTATGAAATAAACCCGCTGGGTAAGTATAAAAAAGATAGGCGATTCTCCGCCAAAAGCCATTATGAGATAACAGAAAGACACGGCAGCGTAAAATAAAAAACACTGCCGTGTCTTTCATCGCTTTCTGCCCAAATTTTTCCGCCGTGCGCCTCAATAATATGCCTGGAAATGGATAGCCCCAACCCCGTGCCTGCCCCAGTACGAGAACGATCCACGCGGTAAAAACGTTCAAAGATACGCGATAAACTTTCAGGTGGAATTCCAACACCTGTATCGCGCACTTTAAAGCGCACCCCGCCCACAATGGATTCTGCGCCGAGGAGAATTTCTCCGCCGGGTTTGGTGAACTTGATGGCATTATGAATGATATTCACCAGCACTTGCTCCAGCCGAAATTGGTCGGCGCGGATGTTCGGCAGACCTTCTTCACATTTAATGGATAAATTCAACCCGCCGCGCTCGGTTTGCATTCTCATGCGGTCGGCGGCAGAGATGAGTAGTTTTTTTGGATGAAGCGGCGCGAGGTTCAACTCTACCTGCCCCGACTCAATGCGCGAGAGGTCTAGCAGTTCCTGAGCCATTTGAGTCAGCGCGTCTACTTCGGCGTTGATTCTGCCCAGAAAGCGCGGTCCCGCAGTCGGGTCGGAGAGCGCGCCATTTTGCAGGGTCTCAGTTAATGCCTTAAGTGATGCCAGCGGCGTTCTTAATTCATGCGAAATATTAGAGACAAAATCACGGCGCACGGTTTCCAGCCGACGCACACGGGTTAGGTCTTGCACAAGAATGAGGCTTCCGCTGGAATGGGTATCGGGAATGGCAATTAACTGTAAAAAATGATGACTCGATGGAATTTCAACAGATTCACTTTGCAACAGATTGGTTTTCTGACAGCGGCGCCATGCTTCCACTAATTGATGGTTGCGGACTACTTCGGTAACGCTGTG
>DYML01000107.1:0-5109 GCA_020721605.1 Anaerolinea thermophila | reverse complement strand
CCAACAGCACTTCACGGCGGGTCAGGTCTATGATGAGATTATCGAAGGTTAATTTTTCATGCGGTGAATCAATGTCTTTGGATTTTCCCATTTCTTCGCGCAGTAAACGCGCGCGCCGCAGTTGAGATTTAACCCGCGCGAGCAGTTCACGCATGGAAAATGGCTTGGTTAGATAATCGTCTGCGCCTACTTCAAGCCCAACCACTCGGTCAATTTCGTCATCGCGGGCGGTCAGCATTAAAATGGCGGTGGACATTTCCTTGCGTAAAATACGCGCCACTTCAAAGCCATCCATTTCGGGAAGCATAATATCCAATACAATTAAGTCGGGTTTTAGCCGCCGCGCAAATTCCAGCGCAGTTCGTCCATCCCCGACGGTTTCCACCGTATACCCTTCTTTTTTTAAACTATAAGCAAGGGTCTCTTGTAACGAGATTTCGTCTTCAACAACTAGAATAGTTTCAGCCATTGATGGGACTATACCATAAAGAAAAAAATGTCTGTTAATAGCAAGTTAACTGTCTGCGCATTTCTTTCCCCAAGAACAGGCACAGAGCAAACTTTGCACACCAATCAATTTGCCATTAAATTGGTTGGTGTGCATTAATACAGATGCTAGCCTGGCTGTTGAATGCGCCTATTTTAGCGTGGTTCAATGACCATTTTTACGGCGGTGCGAACTTTATCGTCAATTGTTACTTCTACAAATTCAGGGACACAGACCACTTCAATGCCATCGAGTTTAAGATACCCGGTTGCAAGAGTCCATGCTTTCACTGCCTGATTTACTGCGCCTGCTCCAATGGCTTGAACTTCTGCCCGCTTATGTTCGCGGACTACGCCCGCGATTGCCCCGGCGACTGCTGAGGTACGGGAGTTGGCTGAAACTTTGATAATATCCATGGCAACCTCCCAAGGTTGGCTAAGGTGGGAACAAACTTACTGATTGAATTGTACAGGATACCTTTAATAGATTCAAGAGTTATATATATATTTATATGGAATCGTAATAGTAGTAGGGGGTGTGGATACTGTGGATAAGTTGATCTATGCCCTATGGGTGGGGTGGGTGGCTGAATTTTTCCCATAAATTAGGCTTCTGTCTGCGCTATTTGATTTGCCAGTTGTGGATAGATTTTGGGGAACTTGTCCACAGATTTATGCGAGTTTTGTCTTTTTTTGGAGGGCTTCTCTATTTTGGTTTTTACAATAAGCGACCCCCATATATGGGGGTCGCTTATTGTAACGATCAAGGCTCTTTTGGCAAAAAAAGTGATTATTGTCCACAGGCTAGGGACTTTATCCACAGTTTTGTGGCACTTATCCACAGTTCTGTGGATTGCGGTTTGATATTGTCTAGATAAGTATGCCTATATGTGGGGGGTGATTTCGGATAGTTAAATTGCTACGATGTGCGTACATTTTGCCCATAGCCGGCGGGGACTAGAATTTTGCCGTCTTCAAATGCGGTTTTGCCGCGTAAGACAACTTTGCATACTTTTCCCTTTACCTGCCAGCCTTCAAAGGGAGTCCAACCGCAGCGCGTCAATTGTTCTGTGGCTTTAATTTCGTATATCTTTTCTTCGTCTACCTCCACCCAGGTTTCGGCTTGGTCGGGCAGGTTGAAAATTCGTTTGGGGTTGCTGTACATTTTTTCGATAAGATCGTCTAGCGATAGGCGCTTTTCGCTTACTGCCGTTAGCATCAGCGGCAGGCTGGTTTCCAGCCCTGGAAAGCCGGGCGGGGGCTGGGGTGAATCTTTTTCTGCCGCAGTGTGCGGGGCGTGGTCGCTGGCGATACAGTCAATGACTGCCAGGTTTTCCCACAGGCTTTCCACATCTGCCTGAGTTGCCAGACGTGGGCGGACTTCTCTTCTGCCGCCTTCCAAGTTGCCCCCATTTTCTTTAAAGTTGGTTGTGTTTAAAAATAAGTGATGCGGGCAGACTTCACAGGTGACTTGAATGCCGCGCTCTTTGGCGGCTTTTATGAGCAGCACCTCTTCTTTGAGTGAGATATGCGCAATGTGGATGGGGCGGTTGTAAAGGGTGGAAAATAAAATGGCGGCTGCCATGCTTCTGCTTTCACTATGCGCTACGATGGGCATATTTTTGGGGTAATTTTGGAAGTGCGGCATCCAGAGCGTCATATCATCCAGCCGCAGTTCGCCAAAGGTCGAGTCGAGATACATTTTTAACCCTGCCGCGTGGGTTGGCAGGCTTGTATCCCAATTTGCGTTATGGGGACCCGCGCCTAAAAATTGACCGTAATCACAACGCGCTTTTTCTTTGGCGCTATTTAATGCGAGTTGCAGTGTTTCGGTGTCAAAAATGGGCGGCTGGGTGTTTGGCATGGCTAGCACGGTGGTAAATCCGCCGGCGAGCGCGGCAGATGTGCCAGAGTTGTAGTCTTCTTTGTGGGTGGCGCCAGGTTCGCGCAGGTGAACATGCGGGTCAATTAAGCCGGGTAGCTGGATCATTAAATTCTCACAGGGCTTTGGCGCGTTCTGCCATTTGCGTGCGCAGGTCGTGCGAGTCTTGATCAATGGTGAAAATTGCGCCGAGATAAAAGAAGAAGCAGAGCAGCCATGCGGCGGTGCAGATCAGCAGGATGGCGGTTTTTAGGTCATAGGCATCGGCTAGCAAGCCGGTGATGATGGGCGCAAACGCTGCGCCTGCATTCTCAATGAAGTATTCGGTTGCTTGCGCAGTGGAGCGTACTTCTGGCACGGTGACATCATAAACTGTGGCGATTACATTTGCTGAAGAAAGCGGCATGAAGAGCGCCGTGATGCACATGAGAATAAAAAATTGATTGGTGGCTTCAATGGGAGTGGTGATGGCTAGGTACATAAATAAAGCGCCCATTAATACACCAATGCTGGAGACAATAATGCGCCCCTTGTTGGTGTACTTGAAGGCAAAATCGCCGAGCGCCCCACCCACAAAATAGCCGCTGGCGAGGATTAAGATGACAGGCGCCATGGTTATTAAGATGCTCTTGGCATCATAGCCGCGCTCTTTTTCCAGATAGGCAAAAAAGAAGAAGGTAATCACATTCCAGGGGAAGACGCCCGCAAAGCCCTGCAAGAAGATAAACCACATGGTCTTCTTTTTAAAGATTTCCCGCGCCTCTGCCCACGAGAATTTGAAGGTTTGCATTTCTGCCATGTTTTCAAATTCCGGCTCTGCCTTGCCGCGCGGCATTTCTTTAACCCCAAAATAAATTAATACCGCAATGACCAGCCCCAGCGAGCCGGTGATGTAAAAAATAGCGCGCCAGCCGCCGATCCTGGGGGCTACGATCAATGCCAGAATCATGCCAATGAGGTAGCCCAGCGGCTGCGCCAACTGTAAAATGCCATAGATTTTTCCGCGCAGGTTGGGACCAAAATAATCGGCGATGAGGGTGTATAAGCCAGGGTAGGAAGAGTCGTCAATGCCGGTGGATGCGCGGGTGACGAGGAAGCCGCCAAAGGAACGCACAATGGCATTTAGCCAGGTGGTTGCGCCCCACACAAAGGATGCCAGTGAAAGCAGTTTGGTGCGCGAGTAGCGGTCGTATAAATAGCCCCAGATTGGGTATAAAAAGGTGGCAACAATTAATGCGCCGGAGTTAATCAGCCCCCATTGTTTATTGTTGAGATTAAAGTCATTGCTGATTTGCATCTGTAGAGAGCCGATCATTAATTTATCGGTCTGGTGCAGCAGCATAAAAAAGAAGAACACAACAACAACGAACCAGCGATAGCGTGAATGTTCTTTAGACATAAGACCTCTTGGGGTTTGTGATTGCCGATTTTGGATTTAGGATTTCTATTTTACTGCTTATCCGTTTCCCTATTCTCCTTCTTCTTCTCCCAAAATGATTTTCTGCGCCAGTTCTTTCAACACGCCCGCGTCTTTGATCTTTGCCGAGTCGAAATACTGCTCCAGCAAGTCCAGCGGGCTTAAACTGCTGATCAGTTGTCCTTCGGCAATGCGCGCCCGTGCCATGATTTGCGGGCGTTTTATAAAATGAAATTCAAAGGCGCTTTCGGTGTGGTTTCTGAGCGAGGTTTCGTCAATTAATGAATCCCATTCTCTGGGGTATTCAACTGCCAGGCGCACAATGGCTTCGGACATTTCTGGCGGGTTGGGCAGTGCGGCTTTGAGCGCTTCGGTGACGTTTTGATTGGAATTAAGCGTTGTGCGGCAGTCTATAAATCTTCTCACCCCGTTTAGTTTGACCCAGTGAACCTGGGTGTCTTTTCCTTTTTCAATTTCTGCAATGACAAAAAAACGGTCTTCCTTTGCTTCGCCAAAGTCTACGCGCTCGATGGAGCCTGGGTAAATGACAGGCGGTTGGAAGCCTTCATTTACGTCTTGCGGTTTGTGAATGTGACCCATTGCCACATAACTAAATTTTGGATTTTTAACCAAACTGCCAGAGAGTACCAGGTCGTTGCCCAGCATCACCAGCCGCTCGCCGCCGAACTTTGCGCCTTCAATGGAGGCATGCGCGGTGAGAATGATCGGCAGCGATGGGTCGGCTTTTTCTTCAAGCCAGCGATTAATGAGATCGTTCATATTGTCTTCAATCCGCGCAAAGGCTTGGGCGGAGTCTGTTTCTTCGGTGGCTGCCATCAGCCCAGAGCGGGTGATCCAGGGCATGGCAATCACCTGAATTGGCAAATTCCAAAGGTCTTCCCGTTTTAGCAGGCAGGGTTGATCCAGCACTTTTACAAATGGGACTTGCAGGGTTTTAAATTCCTGCAAGGCATGGGCGCGCCCAATGGAGGGCGAAACGTCGTGATTTCCAATTAATAAGAGGGTGGGAATTTTTGCCTGTGAGAGCCGCATGATGCGCCTGCCCCATTCGCGTTGAAAGGTCGGCGCGGGCGAGCGGTCTTTGTAGGCGTCTCCGGCAAAGAGAACCAGATCTACTTTTTGGGCAATGGCGGCATCCACAATGGCATCAAGCGATTTGAGAAAATCCAGCACGCGCAGCGGTAGACCGCTTTGAGGGTCGTGTCGCCCGTAATTTGCCATATCAATATGTGCGTCTGCAAAGTGAAGGATTTTCATTGTCGGTGGCATGATACCATACGAAGTCAAGATGATTGTCACTGAG
>DYML01000106.1 GCA_020721605.1 Anaerolinea thermophila | reverse complement strand
TCCTAAAATGTAAGAGGAGAAAATATGAAAAATAAATTTTTATTTGTAGCGGTAATTGGCTTATTGGTGATGGCGTGTAATTATTTAATTCCCACCGCCACGCCGATAGGACAAACCACCGAAGCGCCTGGCACAGAAGCCTTTGTTGGCGGCGATATGACCGCCAAACTTGAAGCATTGGGCGGCGCTCCCTGCGCTGAAAATCCCGACTTTACCTGTGTCACTATTTCAGTGCCGTTGAACCATTTTGACGCAGCAAATACCGAAACATTGGAAGTAGTCTTTGCTGTTTTACCCGCCAGCGGCGCACGCATGGGCATGTTTGTGCAAGCCTACCCCGGCGGACCTGGCGGCGAGGGCATTAGCACGGGCGGCGCAGGCTGGTTCTCCGAATCTATTCTTGAGCATTATGATATTGTTTATTTTGACCAGCGCGGTATTGGGCTTTCCAACCCGCTGAGTTGCCCTAATGCCTACGAAGCCGATTTTATGGATTATGTAAACGAGTTTGATCAGGCTGGCGCAGAGGGCTACGACACTCCCGAAGAACAGCAAAAAGCAATTGAAGACTCGCGCGCTTATGCCGAGGCTTGCGTTGCCGAGATGGGCATTGAGCCTGCCAAACTTGCCTTCTTTGGTACTGATCAGGTGGCAGAAGATATTGAAGCATTCCGTCAGACCATTGGGGATGACAAATTTATGCTCTATGGCGTTAGTTATGGAACCGCTGTTGCCCAAACCTATGCCGCCGCGCACCCCGAACATCTTTCTGGTTTGGTTCTCGACGGCACCATTGACCTGACGTTAAATGGCGAAGAGGGTTCCTTTGCGCAGGAAAAAGCATTTGATAAAGTATTGCTTGCCACACTGCAAGCCTGCAACGCCGATGATTTATGCGCCGCCGATATGGGCGGTGATGCGGTGGCAGCCTACGACAAACTTGCCAAACAAATTTCAGAAAACCCGCTTGCGTACGAATTTCCCCTGCCCTCTGGTGAGAAAATACAGCGCGTCTTTACTTTTAACCAATGGGAATACAACGCCGCCTATCAAATGTATTCTCCGAGCGGCAGAATGATGTATCTGCGCGCCCTCGCCGCCGCTCATCGTGGCGATTTTATTCCTATGGCGCGTCTCACTTATCAAAATCTGACAGTTGATCCCATCACCTTTGAATATCTCGGCGACGACACATTCTCCGACACCATGTTCCTGAGCGTTCTCTGCACCGACGATTCATTCTTTTCTGGCACACAAGAAGAAAAAATCTCCCAGACCATCAGCGCGGGGCAGGCATCCAATGGAACTGTGCCGCGTTTGGACGGCAGTGTTTACACGGGGCTAAGTTGTGCCTTTTGGCCCAGTTCGCCAACTGAAGTGGTTACAACCGAATCTTTGGTTGCCGAGGGCGTGCCGACCTTTGTGTTGAATGCAACTTTAGACCCCGCCACTCCATTTGAAGAAGGCAAAGCCGTTTACGAAAACCTGGCAGATGGGTATCACTTTTATGTGGAAGGCGGGCGGCACTCCATTTATGGCTGGGGATACGACTGCCCCGATCAATATATTTCCGATTTTATGGTGGACGGCACACTGCCCGCCGAGCGTGAAATGGTCTGCGAAGAATGGGGCACAGAGGTGATCCGCGCTTATGAGCCGCTTGCCGCGCAAAATGCAAGCGACTATGCCGATGTGCTTGAAGCATTTTACGCCATAGACAGCGAAATCCAACTTCAACCGGAATATTTTTATGGCTCATTTATGGAAGATCAATCCATTGCCTGCCCTTTTGGCGGTTCATTTACCTTCGGACTCAGCGCAACAGGCGAAGCCTACACCTTTAACCAATGCGCCTATTTTAAAGATTTTGCGCTTACTGGCAGCGGCAGTTACAACGCAGAAAGTGGACTGATGACCTTTAACACGCAGGTTGCGGGCGCCAAAGAAGGCAGCCTGGTCTACACCGACAATTACGCCGATGGCAGTATTGCGGTTATAGGGAAATACGGCGGCGAAGAGATAGACCTTTCGCGATAGATTGCAGTTGAATATTTCATATCAAAAAGCCTTTGAGGAAACTTGAAGGCTTTTTGATATGCGCGGCTTGCTTGGCATCATCTGTCATTGCGAGCGGACTGTCCTGACGCGCAGCGCAGGTGTGACAGATTCACAAGAGAATTGCTGAAATTACTGCCGAATGATTGAGATGATATTTATTTCATTGTAAAATTGCCCAATACGCATTAGTGTTCAAGGAGTTTATGATGGAAAATAACGAAGGTAGAAAATTTGTAGAACTTGAATGGGTCTGTCCTAATTGCAACAGCAGAAACAAAGGCTCAAAAAAAACCTGCGAAAGTTGCGGAGCGCCCCAGCCGGACGACGTTAAATTTCAACGCGCGGCGAATGAGAAAGTGATCGTTGATCAAACCTCCATCGAAGCCGCAAAAATCGGCGCAGACATCCACTGCGGATTTTGCGGCACGCGCAACCCTGGCAATGCAGTCACCTGCTCACAATGCGGCGGGGATTTAAAACAAGGCAAAGCGCGCCTGGCGGGGCAGGTTTTGCAGGCGGCTGTCCCCACTCCTGCAACGCTGCGCTGTGCGGCTTGCGGCGCCGAAAACTCAGGCAGCGCCCGCATCTGTCAGGAATGCGGTGCGCCTATTCAGCAGGCAGCCGCCCCCGCGCCTGAAAAAATTCCAGCCGCGTCAGCCCCCGCAGCAAAGAAGAAAATAAACGGCTGGGTATTTGCCGCCATTGGCGCATTCTTCCTGCTTTGCTGTTTTGCCCTTGTTATGCTTTTTGCTGTTCCGTCCAAATCTGTTCAAGGGACAGTCACCGACCTGCAATGGCAAACCTCCGTGCCAGTGCAAGAAATTCAAGCCGTCAATTATTCCAACAAAAGCGGCAGCGCTCCATCCAATGCCTACAATGTTTCGTGCCAAACCAAGAGTGAAGAAATCTGCCAGGATAAAACTGTGGATCAGGGCAACGGCTTTGCAGAAGTAGTCACCGAATGTCATACCGAAAGCGAGCAATATTGTGATTACACCCTCGACGAGTGGACTGCCATTCAGACCTACACCCTAAGCGGCAGCGACAACTTCCCCGTTTATGAATCCCCAAGCCTCAGCAGTGATCAACGCCTGGGCGAAGCCACCGAAACCTTAACCGTGTTTTTTGATATTCCCGACGGGCAAAAATCCTACACCGCAAACTCGGTGAGTGAATTTCGTCAATTTGAAATGGGCAGCCAGTGGACTTTGAAAATGAACGCAATGGGCGGCGTAATGAGCGTGGAGGTGAAAAGCGGGGAGGTGAAAAGCGGGGAGTGAGAAGTGAGAAGTGAGAAGTAAAATAAAAGAACGCGCGAGTTATCTCGCGCGTTCTTTTCATTCTTCATTCTTCATTCTTCATTCTTCACCCTTGCCAATCGGTTTATAATTCCTTTCATGTCTCTTAGAGAACTTTTAACAACCTTTGCCAATAACTTGCTGCCTATTTTTTTAGTGAGCGGCGCTGGCTTTCTGCTTGGTAAATTCCTCACTGTCGATTCGCGCTCGTTGGGACGTGTGGTTTTTTATATCTTCAGCCCGCTGCTGGTTTTTGATCTCATGTTAAAAAGCGAATTGAGTTTACAGCAGGCGCTCGTCACCGTTGCTTTTACCTCTTCCGTCATTGCGTTGATGGGCTTGCTTGCCCTGCTCTTGGGGAAACTGTTTCGGTTGGAAAGATCGTATTTGCTGGCGGTAATTTTAACTGTGGCATTTGGCAACACAGGCAACTATGGCTTGCCGTTGGTTAAGTTTGCCTTTGGCGATGACGCGCTGGCAGTCGCCTCTCTTTTTTATGTCACTACAACGGTTCTCTTTAATACGGTGGGCGTGGTGATTGCCTCTCTGGGTCACACAGACTTAAAATCGGCAATGCTGGGGCTGTTTAAACTGCCCATTATTTACGGGGTAACACTGGCGCTTTTGATTCGGGCTGCTGGCATACAATTACCCCAACCGCTTGCCCGCACCATTGAAATTGCGGCAAATGGCACAATTCCAATGATGTTAATTTTGCTCGGCTTGGAATTAACCCGCATTCAATGGTCGCATAGTTTCCGCGCTCTGGGGTTGGGCGTGTTAGCCAAACTCTTAATTGCCCCGCTTATTTCTTTGCTGCTGGCAAGCCTGTTTGGCTTGCATGGCGCAGGGCGGCAGGGCGGCGTGCTGGAAGCATCCATGCCGGCGGCTGTGGCAACCACCGTCGTGGCAACCGAATATAAATTGGAACCGTCTCTGGTGACGGCAATTGTCTTTTTTGGCACAGTGCTAAGTCCGCTGACACTGACGCCCTTGATCGTTTATTTGACGAGGTAATCACATGTTGAATTTGCATAGGTTGGTTTTTAGAGCAGGGACGATCCTTTTGATGCTTGCCCTCATGCCGTTGAGCAGGGCGCAAGCGCAGGGCGGAATTGAAGTGCAAAACGCCACAGTGGCGGTCAGTTTTGGGCAGTCCATCACATTTTCCGCCCGAATCAAATCTCCGCTTGCCATTCAACAGGCATCACTTCTTTTTCGCGGCGTGAATGAAATGGTGACACGGGTGGAGACCGTGCAGGTGGCGCAAGATGGCTCAGTCAGTTTTACTTACGATGCCTCGTTGAATGTCTTTCCCCCATTTAGCGAAATTGTCTTTTGGTTTCAAGCCACACTTGCCGACCAGCAAACCTACACAAGCACACCCATTACCTTCTTCTACAACGACAATCGTTTTCCGTGGCGCGAGATGACGCAAGGCAATGTGATCGTGCATTGGTACGCGGGTGATGATGCCTTCGGCGCGGCAGCCCTCGACTCAGCAGGCGCAGGAATGCTGGCAATGAATGAATTTATTCCCACCTCGTTGGATGCGCCGATTAATATTTACATTTATTCCAACATCTCTGACCTGCAAGCCACATTGATGCTGGGGGGGGAAGAATGGGTGGGAGGACACGCCAACCCCGAACTGGGCGTGGTGTTGGTGGCAGTGGCGCCGGGCGCCAGTCAGTCCATTGAACTGGAAACGAAAATTCCACACGAACTGGCGCACGTCATGTTGTATCGTTCTCTTGGCGATAAATATAAGATGCAGCCCGCCTGGCTGCTGGAGGGAATTGCCTCCACGATGGAACTTTACCCCAACCCCGATTATGCGCGCGCAATGGAGATTGCCAGTAAAAATGATTCTCTGCTCAACTTTTCCGATTTGTGCGTTTCATTCCCCAGCGATGCGGGCAACGCCTTTTTGGCGTACGCCCAATCTGAATCTTTTGTAACCTACATCCGCGAGACGTACGGCACTTCGGGCTTGGGGCGTTTAACCAGCGCCTACGGCGAGGGCTTTCCGTGTGAACTTGGCGCAACCAACGCGCTTGGCACGCCGCTGAGTCAATTGGAGGCGCGCTGGCGCGAAACTGTGCTTGGGCAAAATGTTCTGGGCGTGGCGGCGCGTAATCTTTCGCCCTTTTTCTTGTTGATGCTCTTGGTGTTGGTCGTGCCGATCTGGGGCGCTTTTGGTATCTTCATTGAGCGGAGGAAACGTGCAGCCCAATTCAAATGAAATGGTACGCGTTCACATCTGGGTTAAGGGGCGGGTGCAGGGGGTGGGCTTTCGTGCGCATGTTGAACATCACGCCGCAAAACTGGGCGTTTCTGGCTGGGTGCGCAACGTAGGACGAGATACCGTCGAGGCAGTTGCCGAGGGCAGCCGCGCGCAAGTGGAACCATTAATTTTGATGGTGAAGACCGGTCCGCGCGCTTCGCGGGTGGATGAAGTTCGGCAGGAGGAAGAACCGCTGGCGGGTGAAGAGGGGTTTGTGGTGAAGAGAAGTTTGTAAAAAATACATTCTTTATGCTTCTTACGAAAACCCAAGCCCCCGTTCTTTTAATGAAACCCATTTTCCCTGACCAATAACCATGTGATCGAGCACGTCTATATCCAATAATTTCCCTGCCTGCACAATGGCGCGGGTGACTGCCACATCATCGGGGCTGGGGGTGGGGTCACCGCTGGGGTGGTTGTGGACGACAATGATGGCGGAGGCATTCGTCCGAATTGCGTCTTTGAATAATTCCCCCACCCGCACCTGCGAAGAATTGACCGAGCCTTTGTAAACTTCCACAGTTTCCAAAACCCGATTTTTACGATCCAATAAAATGATGCGCAAATGTTCCTGTTCCAGCGCCGACATTTCGTATTGCACCAGCGCCGCCGCATCGGCTGGGCTGTTAATGGATGCGCGTTCTTCGGGGGCTTCAAGCGTCAGCCTTCTGCCCAGCTCGATGGCGGCTTTGATCTGCGCGGCTTTGGCTTCGCCGATGGCGTGCTGATCCATCAACGCGCTCATGGATGCGCGGTGTAAGCCGCTGATGCCGCCAAATTTTTTCAACAGGCGCTGACCTACATCCACCGCGCTTTCTCCCACCACGCCCACCCGCAGCAGGATGGCGATCAACTCGGCATTGGTTAGGGCTTGCGCGCCGAGTGCCGCCAGCCGTTCACGCGGGCGGTCTGATTCGTGCAAGTCTGCGATTCGATAGATGGGTTTGGGGTTGGGGTTGCTGTCGGTCATGTGCGCCTCTCATTGATTGGGACAATTTTACAATAAAAATAAAACAAAAAAGGATGAATCATCGAGATTCATCCTTCATCGTCTATCCTTGCCTTATTTACCCCACGTAGTCACACCAACTTTCATATTTTTCGATCTTGCCGCGAATGGCATCGTGATAGATTGCCTGAAGTTGAGCGGTTACGGGTCCTGTTACGCCTTCGCCGATCTTGCGGAAATCAATCTCGCTCAAGCCGATCATCTCTGCCGCTGTGCCGCAGACAAAGACCTCATCGGCGATGTACAACTGGTCGCGCGAGATGGGCTGCTCCAAAATTCGGTAGCCTAAATCCTGGGCAATGGTGTGGATGGAATGGCGGGTGATGCCTTCCAGCACGGGCGCGGTGGAAGGGGTGATGATTTTGCCATGCCGCACCACGAAGAGATTTTCGCCGGTGCATTCGGCAACAAAGCCTTGTGGGTCGAGCATGATTGCCTCGTCAAATCCCAGGCGTGTTGATTCGGTTTTGGCGAGGAAACTGTTTACATAGTTGCCGGCAACCTTCGCCTTGGTCATCGTCACATTGGGGTGGTGGCGGGTGTAGGAAGATACGTTGGCGCGAATGCCTTTTTTCATGGCTTCTTCGCCCAGGTAGTTGCCCCATTCCCAAGCCGCCACTGCCAGCGAAGGTTTGCCGCCGTCTACGGTCAGGTTCCAGCCGCCGCCGTCCAGGTAGATCAGCGGGCGAATGTAGCAATCTTTGAATTCGTTGGCGCGTACCGTGTCTTTAATTGCCGTCATCACCTGTTCGAGTGTGAACGGCATTTCACGGAAGCCAAAAATATGCGCCGAGTCTAGCAAGCGTTCCGCGTGTTCTTTCAAGCGAAAGATTGCCGGACCTTTGGGGGTGTTATATGCGCGGATGCCCTCAAAAACTGCCGCGCCGTAATGCAAGGCGGGGGTTAAAAAATGAAGTGTTGCTTTTTCGTACGGCAGCAGTTCGCCGTTCATCCAGATGAATTTCGATTCCATGCCCATGATATTTTCTCCTTATATTCGTTTAATAATTTCATCCGCCATTTGGCGGGTGGATAATTTTCCGCCGATGTCGGCTGTGCGTGCGCCGTCTGTGATGGTTTGCTCGACGGCTTTTTCAATCGCGGCGGCTTCGGCTTCCAAATTAAAGGAATGGCGCAGCATCATCGCCGTGGAGAGAATTGTGCCCGTTGGATTGGCAATTCCCTTGCCTGCAATATCCGGCGCGGAGCCGTGAATCGGCTCGTACAACCCGACGCCTGACGCGCCCAAACTGGCAGAGGGCAACATGCCCATCGAGCCTGCCAGCACCGAGGCTTCGTCCGTCAGAATGTCGCCGAACATATTTTCGGTGACGACCACATCCATCCACGCGGGACCCGTGATCAGCCGCATGGATGCGGTATCTACCAGCATGTGATCGAGTTCCACATCTGGGTTTTCTTTTCCCACCTGGGTTGCAATCTGCCGCCACAAGCGCGAGGTTTCCAGCACGTTGGCTTTATCCACCGAGGTGACTTTTTTCTTGCGCCCCTTCGCCAGTTTGAAAGCCAGTTCCATCACACGGCGAATTTCGTAGTCGTAATATTCCAGCGTGTCCACTGCGCGCTCGCGCCCGTCTTTGAGGTCGCGCCCCTTCGGGAAGCCGAAGTACAGCCCGCCTGTCAGTTCGCGCACGACGAGGATGTCCACGCCTTGCAACTTCTCAGGTTTGAGCGGAGACCATTCCATCAGCGCGGGGTGAACTTTGACCGGGCGCAAATTGGCGAACACGCCGAGTCCTTTTCGCAGGGCGAGCAGCCCGCGCTCAGGGCGGTCTTTGGCGGCGGGGTTGTCCCATTTGGGTCCGCCCACCGCGCCGAGCAAAACTGCATCGGCTGATTGGCAGTCGGCGAGGGTTTCATCGGTCAGAGACGAGCCGTATTGATCAATCGAACAGCCGCCCATCAGGCGTTCCTTGTATTCGAAGGTGTGATTATATTTGCTGGCGATAAAATCCAGCACGCGCACGGCTTCTGCGACCACTTCGGGTCCAATGCCGTCGCCGGGGAGGAGGGTGATTTTTAATTTCATAATTTCCGATTTCCAATTTTGGATTTGCGATTTGTGATTTTGGATTTTGGATTTTGGATTGTTTCATCCTTTATCCTTCATCATTCATCCTTTTTAATGCGCCACCATCAGCCCGTATTCCACCGAATCTGCCAGCGCGCGCCAACTGGCTTCGATGATGTTTGCGCCCGCGCCGACGGTGCTCCAGCGGCTGGTGTCGTTGCGGGTGTCTATCAGCACGCGGGTGATGGCTTCGGTGCCGTGATCTGAATCTAAAATGCGGACTTTGTAATCGGACAGGTTGAAGCGTGAAATTTGCGGGTAATAGCCAACCAGCGCCTTGCGCAGAGCCAGGTCAAGCGCATTGACAGGACCATTGCCCTCGGCGGCGGTGTGCAATACTTCGCCCTGCACGCGCACTTTGACCATCGCCTCGGCGAAGATGCCGCGCTTGTCGCGGTGTTCCACGTTGACGAAGAAGTCAATCAACTCGAAGGGTGGTTTGTAGCCGTACTCTTGCCGTTTTAACATCATCGCCACCGAGGCTTCGGCGGCTTCAAACGAAAATCCACGCGCTTCCAGTTCCTTGATTTCGTTCAGCACGGGGACAACTTCCGCGCCTTCTACTTCCAAGCCGTGTTCTTCGGCTTTACTCAGCAGGTTGCCGCGCCCCGAAAGGTCAGAGACCACCACGCGCATTTTATTGCCGACCAGCGCGGGTTCAACGTGTTGATAGGATTGGGCGCTGCGGCGCATGGCGGCAACATGCACGCCGCCCTTGTGCGCGAAAGCCGATTTGCCGACAAACGGCAAATGCTCGTCGGGGGTGATGTTTGCCACTTCCGCGACAAAATGTGAAAGTTCATACAACTTGCCAATCTGTCCTGGCGGCAGGCATGAGTAGCCCATTTTGAGTTCGAGGTTGGCGATGATCGAAATGAGGTTGGCATTGCCGCAGCGCTCGCCGACCCCGTTGATCGTCCCCTGCACCTGAACCGCGCCTTCGCGCACCGCCGTCAGCGAGTTGATGACCGCCGACTCGCCGTCGTTGTGGGCGTGGATTCCGATGGGGTGGTTGTTAATGAGCGGCTTAACCTCGCGCATGATTCGCTCGACTTCCCAGGGCAGCGACCCGCCGTTGGTGTCGCACAGCACGACCATCTCCGCGCCGCCGCGAATGGCGGCTTGCAAAGTTTCGATGGCGTAGCCAGAATCCGCTTTGTAGCCGTCGAAGAAATGCTCGGCGTCGTACAGCACGCGCTTGCCGTTGGCTTTGAGATAGGCAACCGAGTCTTCGATGATTCGCAGGTTGTCTTCGTTGGTGGTTTGCAAAACCTCTTTGACGTGCAGAGTCCACGTCTTGCCGAAGATGGTGCAGACCGGCGTTTTTGAGTCAAGCAGGGCTTTGATGTTGGCATCGTCTTCGGGACCGCCTTTGACGCGGCAGGTGGAGCCAAAGGCGGCAATCAGCGCGTGCTTCCATTCCATGTCGTGAGCGCGCTCGAAAAATTCCACATCCTTTGGGTTGGAGCCGGGCCAGCCGCCTTCGATGAACGCCACGCCGAAAGCATCCAACCGCTGCGCCACGCGCACTTTGTCGTTGGCGGAAAGCGTGAACCCTTCGGATTGAGTCCCGTCGCGGAGAGTTGTGTCATAGATTTGGATAAGGGGTAAGGTCATAAGTTGTTCCGTGTTGCGTGATTGGTAATTGGTAATTACCAATTACATTTTCGCCTCAAACTCTGCAATCTGTTTCTCGAAGCCGAGGATGTACCCCAATTCGTCCACGCCGTTGAGCAGGCAGGTCTTGTTGAACGGGTCAATCGGAAATTCGACCGAGCCATTCGGCAGGATTAACTTTTGTGAAGCAAGGTCAACCGTGAGTTCAACATTCGGCATTTCTTCGACAAGGTCAAAGAGCATTTTGTGAGTCTCGTCATCCACGATGATGGGAATGAGTCCATTCTTCAACGAGTTGTTGCGGAAGATGTCTGCAAACGAGGTGGAAATGACGGCGCGGAATCCGTAACTGGTCAGCGCCCAGGGCGCATGTTCGCGGCTTGATCCGCACCCGAAGTTGTCACCCGCGAGGAGAATTTGACAACCCTTGGACTCCGGCTTGTTGATGATGAAATCCGCTTTGATGGATTTGTCGTCGTTATAACGCCAGTTGAAAAAGAGCGCATCGGCGAGATTATTCTTGTCGGTAACTTTCAAGAACTGCGCGGGGATGATCTGATCCGTGTCAATGTCATTGATAGGCAGGGGCATAACACGGGAGGTTAATGTTGTAAAATTTGCCATAGGTTCTCCGAATGAAGAATGTAGAATGAGGAATGCAGAATGAATAGCGCAGAATATTCTGCATTCCTCATTCTGACTTCTGCATTAATTGATTGTTCTTGGGTCAGTGACAACACCATTGATTGCGCTTGCCGCCGCAGTGATGGGGCTGGCAAGAAATGTTCGTCCGCCTTTTCCCTGGCGACCTTCAAAATTACGATTGCTCGTAGAAACGGCGAATTGACCAGGTTGCAGTTGATCGCCGTTCATTGCGATACACATTGAACAGCCCGCTTCGCGCCATTCTGCGCCTGCTTCTTTGAAAATGACATCCAAGCCTTCCTGTTCCGCTTGTTTCTTAACATCTTGCGAACCAGGCACAACCATCACACGCGTGGATGCAGAGACCTTGCGACCTTTCAACATGGCGGCGGCAAGACGTAAATCGGAGATGCGCGAGTTGGTGCAACTGCCGATGAAGACCACGTCCACTTTTTGACCGAGCAACGATTGACCAGGCTGAAGTCCCATGTATTTGAGGGCTTTTTCAAACGCGGCTTTTTGTGACGGCTCGCTAAATGATTCAGTGACGGGGATTCGATCTGTGATCTTCATGCCCATGCCGGGGTTGGTGCCGTAGGTGATCATCGGCTCCATCTCGGCGGCGTTGAGCGTGATGCTCTTGTCGTAGACCGCGCCTTCATCGCTGGGCAGAGTCTTCCAATAGGCAACGGCTTTATCCCAGTCCGCGCCTTGCGGAGCGAACTCGCGCCCCTTGAGATATTCAAAAGTTGTTTCATCGGGGGCAATCATGCCTGCGCGCGCGCCGCCTTCGATGGACATATTGCAGATGGTCATGCGCTGTTCCATCGTCAGCCCGCGAATGGCTTCGCCGGTGAATTCAAAGACGTGACCTGTTCCACCGCCGACGCCGATTTTGGCAATCAGCGCGAGGATGATGTCCTTGGCGGAAACTCCAGCGGACAGTTTGCCTTCCACGCGGACTTCATACGTCTTGGGCTTTTTCTGCAAGAGACATTGCGAGGCGAGGACATGCTCCACTTCGGAGGTGCCGATGCCGAATGCCAGCGCGCCAAACGCGCCATGCGTGGCGGTGTGACTGTCGCCGCAAACGATGGTCATGCCGGGCTGGGTGCGACCCAGTTCAGGTCCAATCACATGCACAATGCCGCGATGCGGGCTGGTCATGCCGTGCAAGGTGATTCCAAATTCGGCGGCGTTGGTTTCCATCTGTTTGATCTGCGCCGCAGCCATCGCATCCGCAATTGGCACTTCGATGGGCGTGGTCGGGATGGAGTGATCCATCGTGGCGAGGGTTTTTTCGGGGCGGCGGACTTTCAATCCGCGCTCACGCAGACCGGTGAAAGCCTGCGGCGAGGTGACTTCATGCACGAGGTGCAGGTCAATATAAAGGACAGCGGGAGATTCGGGTTGTTCTGCAACAACGTGCGAATCCCATATTTTTTGGAGGAGAGTTTTTGGCATAGGAAAGGGGTAATTGGTGATTAGTAATTGGTAATTTAGTAAACCGTGTTGCGTATTCCGTGCTTACCTGTTACCTGTTTACTTGTCTATTTATTTGCCGACTCGTCTGACGGTTCTTCCACATCATTCTGTGGCGCGGAGGTAAAAACGCTGGTGTCCCATCCATGCGGGATGGTCTGCGGTTCGGGGAA
>DYML01000105.1 GCA_020721605.1 Anaerolinea thermophila | reverse complement strand
AAAATCACAAATCCAAAATCGCAAATTCTCATTCCTGCCCGGCTCTCAGCCGCAAATACGAATCATATCTTTCGGGGTGAATTGTGCCCGCCTTTAACGCCGCCAACACAGCGCAGCCTGGTTCGTGTTTGTGGGTGCAGTCGCTAAATTGGCAGTGCGGCACAAGGTTGCGCAGTTCGGGGAAGTAGGCGTCAATCTCTTCGGCTTCGGTATCCCACAAGGCAAGGCTCTTCCAGCCTGGGGTGTCGGCAACATATCCGCCGCCATTGAGCGCGAACATTTGGCGGGTGACGGTGGTGTGGCGTCCTTTTTTCATGGCGCTACTTATCTCATTCACTGCCAGTCCCAGCCCATCTTGAATGGCATTTAACAAACTGGATTTTCCCACCCCGCTGGGTCCTGCCAGTGCGCTCACTTTCTTTTGAAGTTGGGTTTTTAATTCGTCCAGCCCTGCGCCAGTTTTAGTGGAAGTGTAAATGACGCGGTAGCCAATGGACTGATAAAGGTTGAAAATCTCTTGGGCGTTTTCAACCAGGTCAATTTTGTTGGCGATGATGACTGCCGGAATTTTCTGTTTTTCGGTGATGACCAAAAAGCGATCCAGCATTCTGAGCCTGGGAGTTGGGTTGGCGCAGGCAAAAACAAAGACGGCTTGGTCGGCATTTGCCAGCAATACTTGTTGATATATGCCCTGCGGGCGCGGGTCTAACCTGACAATTGCGCGTTTGCGCTCTTGGACATTTTCCACAACCCCGCTGCCGTCAGTCAAAATTGTGATCTGCACCTGATCGCCGAGAGCGGCAATGTCACCTTCGGCGCGCCCTTGTTTGAGTTTGCCGCGCAGTCGGCAAACAACAAAGCCCGCACTGGTTTCTACGGTAAAAAAACCAGATTGGGCTTTGACGATTAAACCGCGCTCGTAGATTTCGTTGGTCAAATGGTTACCTGTTGTTGCCCGCTTAAGGCTGTGGAACAATGGCTCCGCCCGTGACAGGCGGGGTGGGCGTGTAGGGCGGTTCGCCAAAACGCCCAAAGGGGAGGATGTTGGGCGGGCTGCCGTAATAATAGGTCTCGACCATTGCCTTAAAAATAGGGACGGCGTATTCTGAACCTTCGCCAATATTTTCAACAATGACGGCAATGGCAATATCGGGCTTGCCGGTATCGGCGGCGTTGAGGGTGTAGCCCGCAAACCAGGCATGGGATTTGCCGTTGCCCGATTCTGCGGTGCCTGTTTTGCCTGCCACGTCAAACTGTAATCCGCGCAGGTTAAAACGCGCTGTGCCGCGCGAGTTTTGTGTGACCATTAATAAGGCTTCGCGCACAATATCCAAATTTTCACTGCGCACGGGCAGGGTTCCAGTGGCTTCGGGTCGGAAGGTCAATTTGGGGTCGCCTTCCACGGGTTGAATTTTTTCAACAATTTGGGGGCGGTACAGAGTTCCCCCGTTGGCAATGGCTGCCATAAATCTTGCCACTTGCAGCGGAGTGACGAGCATGTCACCTTGCCCAATGGCTTGGTTAACTGCGTCCACATCTGCGATGGGGTCGGTGATCTGCCCGCTGGCTTCTTCAATTTGATCAATGCCTGTTTTGGCGCCAAGCCCAAAGGCGCGCGCCATTTTGGCAATGTCTGTTTTGCGGTCATAGTTGAATAGGTCTAACCCGATGTGCCAGAAGTAGGGGTTGCAGGAGCGCATTAAGCCTTCTTGCAGGGTGAGCAAGCCCGAAGGGGTGGTGGATGAGTCGTCACAAAACTCGCCGACGGCAACAGCGTCCTGGCAGTGCTGCCAGGTCCAGTCGTACAAGGTGCGGTCTGCCAGTTCTGAAAACTCGTATTGGCAGTCGTAGGTGGTATTTTTGAGGTAGAGTCCGCTTTCGAGTGCAGCAAAGGTGGTGATGGTTTTGAACGCCGATCCCAGCGGATATTGACCCTGTGCAGCGCGGTTGAGCAGCGGCTGGTTGCCGTCATTTAATAAGTTAGTCAGCCCGCTAATGTTGGGGTTGGTTGGCTCAAACAGGTTCGGGTCAAAGTCGGGTCCCGATGCCATGGCGATGATGCGCCCTGTATCTACTTCCATAATGACAATTGCGCCGCGAAAAAATTCAATGGCTTGCTGGGCGTTGTATTGCATATTCTCGTCAATGGTCAGGTAGACCGAATCTGCTGGCTGCGGGCTGGATTGCCCCAGAGTAGAGATGATCTGTCCATTGGCGCCCACCACCCGCAAAATGCCGCCATGCTGACCCGCGAGATAATCTTCCGCCCATTTCTCAATGCCTGCCTGCCCTGTTTTTTCGCTGCCGTTATAGCCTCGGCGGCGGTACTCATCAAGGTCTTCGGGCGAAATGGATAAGGTATAACCGACTGCCTGCGGAGCAAGCCCTGTTTTAAAGTAGTAGCGTGAGTTGTATTCGTCTGAAATGACCAACCCGCCAGGGCTAATGGAGAGCAGGCGCTGGGCTTCCTCACGCGTGCCTTCGCACATGGGCAGGTACCAGCCATCGCCAGAGGAGTCTATTTGGTCGCGGATGTATTCCGGGTCGTAGCCGCATAAATCTCCCAGGTCGGTAACAAGGGTGTTGATCGTATCCAGGTCAATTTGGTTGGTTTGAATACCAAAGGCAAAGGCATCTGCCTGTGAGACGATGGGCAAACCGTTGCGGTCATAAATATTTCCGCGCGCGGGAATGCTGTATTCCATCGCAAGCATGTTTCCGCCTGCCAATTCGGGCAGGATCATGCCGTCTTCCCATTGTATTTTCCATGCGCCGTCTTCGTTGATGAGGTGTACCACGATATTGCGCTGTAAATTTCCGGCAAGGACTGTTTTATAAGTAACGCTGTACCCAACCTCTGCCGCGTAGGGACTAAGCAGGGATGAGTTGATTGTATATTCAATGCTGGCGGCGCTCATGGTATTTAATGCGTCTTTATAGCGTTTGGAAAAATCTTCCAGCGTAATTGCCGCGCGGCTGGCTTGGCTTAACATGCCATACATGCCAACGTAGTCATCTTTTTGCATTGCCTGTAAAAACCCGTTGATTGCGGCTTGCGCATCTGGCGCAGGGGTGACGGCGGCATGTGGGGTAGCTAAAGGGGTGGCGGTGGCAAAGAGACCAACCAGTCCGCCGCCTTCGTTTGGGGTTTCACTTGTACCGCAGGAGGAGAGAAAAACCAATAGGAGGAAATAGGTTATCCAGCGTGGTGCTTTCATTTGTTTCCTTTCATATCAAGCCGCGCACTCCCAGCCCCGTTAGGGCAGGGGTGTTTCGCCGCGCAGAATTGCGCTCGAAACGGGACAGTCATAATTTAATAAAGTTTGGCAATTTGCTGGCACATTCACCGAGGAAGGAACGCCCATTGCGTGCAGGGAACGCGCCGCATGGCACATGGGCAACCCCATCACACTGGCGTAACACCCGCGCATGGATTCTACTGGTTGAAAGTTGGGGTGTTGAATGGCATACGCGCCAGCCTTATCGAGCGGATCGCCCGTCTGAACATACGCAGCAATTTCATCATCTGAGTACGCGCGCATGGGAACGTCGGTGATGCACAACTCGGTCAGCATTTTTCCATCGCGGACTCGGTAAAAGGCAACTCCCGTGTAAACCTGATGAGTATGCCCGCGCAGTTGATTCAACATCCGCGCGGCATCGGCGCTGTTTGTTGGTTTACCGAGAATGGCGTCTGCGTCCACAACGGCAGTGTCTGAACCGATGATGATAACGTCTTCGGCTTGCGCCTTTTCGACCACAGCCAACGCCTTGGCTTGGGCAAGCCGCAAGACATAATCCTTGGGCGATTCGCCTGTGCGCTGGCTTTCGTCCACATCTGCGGCGGCAATGGCAAACTTCCAGCCGCCAAGCGCCAGCAACTGCTTGCGGCGCGGTGAAGTAGATGCCAGTAGAATCGTTGTTTTTTCCATCACGCGCAAGATTCTAACACAGTCCATTTTGATGACCTTAAGCGGGAATGAGCGCGGTTTTCCTACTGGCAGGTTCTTTTATCACGTTGTACAATCGCTCAAAAATCTGTCTAGTCAATGCGGAGGCAAAATGAAAGAATTAAAAGATCGAATTATGAGCGCGGGGCAAGTGTTGGGAAATGGGATTTTGAAAGTGGATAGTTTTATCAATCATCAAGTTGATCCGGCTTTGATGGATGCCTGCGGGCGTGAGTTCGCAAAACGCTTTGCAAACGTCGGCGCGACCAAAATTCTCACCGCTGAAATTTCAGGTATTGCGCCCGCCATCGCCACCGGACTTCATCTTGGGTTGCCCGTTGTGTACGCGCGCAAGACCAAGCCTGTCACCATGCCCGATCAGGTTTACCTCACGCTTGCGCCATCCCACACCAAAGGGCGCATGGTCGAGTTGATCGTCTCGCCTGAATATCTCGCCAACGGCGAAAAGGTTTTGATCATTGATGACTTCCTCGCTTCGGGCGCAACCATTTTAGGACTGGTGCGTTTGGCTGAAGCGGCGGGTTCGCACATCGTCGGCATCGGCGCGTTGATCGAAAAAGATTTTGAAGGCGGGCGCGAAGCCCTCAAGCCCGTCGGCGTGCAGGTCGAATCTCTGGCATGTATTGCCTCGCTGGATGACAACAAAATTACATTTGTAGATTAACGTTGAACGTCAAACGTTTAACGTTTCTGAGATACATCATCGGCTGGATATTTGCCCACATGAGTTTTCTCATCCCCGTTGCGCGTCTGCGTGAAACCCCGAACCTGATTGCGTTTCAGCATCCTTCTCCCAGCTACAAGTTTCATGTGTTGATCGTCCCCAAGCGTGAGGCGGCATCACTTGCCCAACTCGACCCAGCCGATACCGCCTTCCTCACCGACTTGTATTTCACCGTACAAAGCCTGGTAAATGAGTTTCATTTGCAGGCGTGTCGTCTCATTGTAAATGGCGGCGAGTATCGGGATTTTCCGCATTTACATTTTCATCTCAGTTCAGACGTTGAACGTTAAACGTTCAACGTCTTTTAGGACTTATCATGACAGATTCCATTGCCATTCTCGATTTCGGTTCCCAGTACGCGCAGATCATCGCGCGGCGCGTGCGTGAAGTAAATGTCTATTGCGAGTTGTTCCCGTGGGACGCTCCGCAGGAAAAAATCCTCTCGATCCATCCCAAAGGTTTCATCCTCTCCGGCGGACCAAAATCGGTGTACGAAGAGAACGCGCCGCACATCCAAAAATTCATTTTGGAATCAGGCTTGCCCATTCTTGGAATCTGCTACGGAATGCAAGCCCTAACCCACGCCCTCGGCGGTCAAGTTGATTCGTCTGCCCAGCGCGAATATGGCTCTGCCGAGATACAGACTTTAATTACCAATCCACTAATTACCAATATCCAAAAAGTCTGGATGTCGCACGGCGATAAACTGACTCGTATGCCCGATGGATTTGTTGCGCTGGCAAAAAGCGGCAACAGTCCTTTCGCGGCGATGGGCGATTTGCAGCGAAAATATTTCGGCGTGCAGTTTCACCCCGAGGTGCATCACACGCCCAACGGCATTGAACTGCTCAAACATTTTGCAATTGATATTTGCGGTGTTGCGCCAGACTGGACGCCCGCCTCCATCATCGAAGCCAGCGTCAAGCGGATTCAAGAGCAGGTTGGCAAGGAACGCGTGCTGGCGGCGGTCAGCGGCGGCGTGGATTCAACTGTCGCGGCGGCGCTGGTTCACAAGGCAATTGGCGATCAACTCGTAACCGTTTTTGTAGATACGGGCTTGCTGCGCCACAAGGAAGGCGAGCAGGTTGCGGTTGCTTTGCGCGGCGGGCTGGGCGTGGAATTAATTACGGTTGAGGCGAGCGATGATTTTCTCGGCGCGTTGAAAGGCGTGACAGACCCCGAACAAAAACGAAAAATTGTCGGCGAGAAATTTATCCGCATATTCGAGCGTGAAGCAAAGAACGTTGGCAAGCCAAAATTTTTGGTGCAGGGAACAATTTATCCTGACGTGGTGGAATCTTCGGGTCCAGACCGCAGCAAGGCGGCGAAGATCAAATCACATCACAACGTGGGCGGACTTCCCGAAGACATGCAATTTGAACTGGTCGAGCCGCTGAGGTATTTATTCAAAGATGAAGTGCGGCTGGTGGGCGAAGCGCTTGGGCTGAGTCAAAGCCTCGTTTGGCGGCAACCATTTCCGGGTCCGGGGTTGACCGTGCGCTGTCTTGGGGAGTGTACGCCAGAGCGTGTATCCCGCTTGCGGGCGGCAGATTTCATCCTGCAAGAGGAATTATCCCAAGCCGGATTTTTAGGCAAGGGTGGCACGGCATCACAGGCTTTTGTGGTTTTGCTTCCCGTAAAATCGGTGGGCGTGATGGGCGACCAGCGCACGTATCAGGAAGCCGCCGCGATTCGCGTGGTGACCACCGAAGATTTTATGACCGCCGATTGGGCGCGCCTGCCGTATGACCTGCTGGCGAAGGTTGCAAACCGCATCGTAAATGAGGTGGAAGGAATCAATCGGGTGGTGTATGATATTACCAGCAAGCCGCCCGCGACCATCGAATGGGAGTAGCGATTTCCGAGTGTCAATTTACGATTTTGGATTGATTTGCCGAATCGCTGTATCAAAAAGGATCACTATGAATAATTTTAACTTTGGCGAAGTTCTGACAAAAGCCTGGCAACACATCTGGAAGCACAAGGTCTTGTGGATTTTCGGCATCTTTGCAGGGTTTGCACGCGGCGGTGGCGGTGGCAGCGGAAACTCCAATTACTCGCCTGGCTCCAATGAAGACATGCCTTTTTTTGGCAGGCAGGCGGAGCGCGCGCTGGAACAGGCAGGCGCATACCTGCAAGACCATTGGTGGGTCATCCTTCTTGCCATTGCGGCGCTGGCGCTGATTGGCTTTATATTCTACGCCCTCGGCATCATTGGCAGAATTGGAATCATTAAAGGCACGGCATTGGCAGAAACGGGCGTTGAGCGCATTGTCTTTGCCGAAGTTTGGAGCGAAAGCCTGCCGTATTTTGGGCGCGTTTTTGGCATAAATTTCTTAATTGGGCTGGCGATCTTTGCTGTAGTTTTTATTCCAATTATCCTGCTCGCTGCACTTGCAGTAGGCGCGGCAGGTCCAATGGCGGCAAGCGCCGGGCTTCTTTTGTGCTTCGTTCCCATCCTTTGCCTGCTGGTTCCAATTGGCTGGGTGATCACTGTGGTGGTTGAACAGGCGCAGGCGGCAATCGTGCTGGAAGACCTAAGCATGACCGACGGGCTTAAGCGTGGCTGGCAAATCGCCAAATCCAACGCGGCGCCCATTCTTATCATGGCGCTCATCCTTGGCATCGGCGGCGGCATTGCTGGCGCAATCGTTTCGCTGCCCCTCATCCTTGCCGCTGTGCCTGTCATCCTCGGTATGGGAACATTGCGCGAATCTTTAACCCCGCTTTATTTTGCGCTGGCTTGCTGTGCGGTGTACATGCCCATCCTAATTTTCCTCAACGGCGTTTTAACTGCTTACATCCAATCGGCTTGGGCGCTGACTTATATGCGGCTTGCCCAGCCAAAAGCCGAAGCCCCTGTTATCATTGAGGCAAATGCGTAAGTTTTTTGCCCTATTTTTTAGTTTGAGTCTGTTGCTCGGCGCCGTTTCTCCCGCGCGCGCGCAGGAGAAACTTGCATCGGCAAAACTCTACCCGCTGGAGTTTTCCACCTTTCCCACCATCTCCGCCTTTTTAGACGTTTTTAACAAACAGGGCATTTTTGCCTCCGGTCTCAAACCCGATGCAGTTTCTGTGATCGAAGATGGTCAAACGCTGCCAGTGGATTCGCTTAACGAGATCGCCGTGCCGTTGCAACTGGTCATCGCAGTCAATCAGGGTGCGCCACTAGATACGCGCGACCCGGCAACCAACTTCTCCCATTTTCAGCGCATTTCACAGGTGCTGGTCGAATGGGCGCAAAGCCGCCCGGCAGACCTGCCCGACGATTACAGCCTTGTCAGCCAGGCGGGACCCGTCATCAACCACGCCAGCGCCGCCGAATTTGTGGTGGGGCTAAACGGATTCAAGCCCGATTTTCGCGCCGCCATTCCCAACCTGCAATCACTCTCCATTGCCATAGATACAGTCAGCGCCCAGACCACACGGCTGGGTATGAAACGCGCCATCCTCTTCATCACCCCGCACAGTGACGACAGCAATCTTGCCGCCGCACTGGAACCCTATCTTCAGCGCGCGCAAGAAAACAACATTTACATCTTCATCTGGTTTGTAGATGCCGCAACAACATTCAACACCACCAGCGCCGTGTCATTTAATAACCTGGCATTACAAACCAACGGAAGCATGTTCACCTACTCTGGCTTGGAACGCTTCCCCGACCCCGAAATCTACTTTTCTGGCTTGCGCCGAGTCTTTGCGCTCTCTTACACATCGCGCTTAAAAACAGCCGGCGAACATACCCTGAGCGTCACCGCCAACCTGGAATCTGGCGCGGTCACTTCTGCCGAACAAAAGTTCAGCATTGACATTCAGCCGCCCAACCCATTTGCGCTAACCACCTCCCTACAAATTACGCGCCGCCCCCCCGAAGACGACCCCTTCAACACCAAAGTTCTTCTGCCCGAAACGCAAGAAATTGAAATGATCACTGAATTTCCAGATGGATACCCACGCGCCCTAACGCGCACCACCCTCTATGTAGACGATGTGATCATGGATGAAAACACCGCCGAGCCATTCAACTTACTCACCTGGGATTTAAGCGCCTACACCAGCAGCGGCGAACATCAAATAAAAGTGGAAGCCGTTGATTCTCTTGGACTGAGCAAATCCAGCATGGCGGCGCCGATCATTGTAACGGTGATCCAACCGCCAAACGGCATTGCGGCGCTGCTGGCAAAATACCGCCTGCACCTCATGGCTGGCGCCATTCTCCTTGCCGGCTTGGTGCTGTTTGCCATTCTCCTCAGCGGGCGGCTGCGAATGCCCTCCATTCGTGCCGCTCAGGCAGCCCGCCGCGCCGATTCTGACCCTCTCACACAATCGGTGCAGGAAGTAACAGGCGCAACCAGCACACCCCTGGCGGCGGCGACAGCCAGTAAAACCCAAAAGCGACCATCTCTCTCAAAGAAAACCGCATCCGACCCCAAGCCAGTAGTGGAAGCAACCGCCTCCTTCATTCGCACACAGGCAGACGGGCAAATTTTGCCCGTTGTACCCATCTCCATGACCGAACAGGAAATTATTTTTGGCATAGACCCTGCGCAATGCAATCAAATTCTTGACGACCCATCCATTGCCCAGGTTCATGCGCGGCTGCGTCAAACGGACGATGGCGGCTTTTTACTTTTAGACAACGGCTCTGTTGCCGGAACCTGGGTTAACTATGAACCTATCCCCCGCGAGGGCTATCGGTTGCAGCATGGGGATATGGTAAACTTCGGTCAATTAATGTATCGCTTTACGCTCAGGGTGCCGCCTGTGATATCCAAACCCACCATTACCGTTCAACCCACCGAAGAATGATACGTTCTTCCCTCCCTCACGTTCACGTTGCCGCACTCAGCCACGCAGGAATGTCTGGCAAAAATAATGAAGATCGCTACGCGATCTCATCATTTCACCTGAGCCAGGACGATGCGCGTCCGGCGGTCTTTGCTGTGGTGGCAGACGGCATTGGCGGGCATCTGGCTGGTGAAATTGCGGCAGAACTTGCCGTCAATTACATCACCGCCGGCGTAGCCGAAAGCAACGCCAAAAAGCCCGTTAAAATCCTTGAAAACGTCATTCAAAATGCAAGCCAGTCCATTGCATCCCACTCGGCAAGCAATGAAGAAGAAAACGGCATGGGGTCTACTTGCGCCTGTGTCTGGATTATTGAAGACCGCTTGTACACCGCCTATGTGGGCGACTCTCGTATTTATCTTTTGCGCGGAAAATTTATTCAACGCCTCACCATTGACCACACTTGGGTACAGGAAGCCTTTGAAAAAGGGATTATCACTGCCGAGCAAATGCACGATCACCCCAACCAGCATGTCATCCGCCGTTATTTGGGCGGCATTCGCCTGCCCGACGTGGATTTTCGACTACGGATTGACGATGCAGAATCCAACGAAGAGTCGGAAAACAATCAGGGATTCCACCTTGAACCCGGCGACACCATTCTACTTTGCAGCGATGGACTGACCGATCTGGTCTGGGATGATGAAATTCAAAAACTAATTCGCTCTAAAAAAGATATGAAAACCGCCGCCGAGGCGCTGATTAACCTGGCAAATGATCGCGGCGGACACGATAATATTACAGTGGTTATTTTATCCACACCCAAGTTGGAAGAATCGGCGCGAAAAAAACGCAATATCATAGACTGGTTATTGGGAGCAGAATAAAAGCCTCGGCGCAACGCCGAGGCTTTTATTCTTAAGACGCTGCCCATGGACGATCCATTGATCGTGGGAAATTTACCAAATCACCCGCTCCACCTTGAAAGGCGTTTCATTTGGATCAACCTGCTCATCAAATTCGCGCGCCGCAAGATGCCCACTAAACACGGCTTGCGCAATAATATTGGGCGCTTCGGCATCCCCAATCAGGCGCAGTGATTGAAGCAGACCTGAATCCAATGCCGGCTTGAGTTCGTGATACAACGCATCATTGGGGATGCGGTCTGTCACCATCACAATGGCATCACAGGCGAGTACGCTTTCGGCTGCGGTAACACTGTCTGCAACTGTGGCTGTTGTTTGCGTGTGCGCCATAAGAAGGTGGCTGGGGAGCATGGTCACGCGCAAGGCGTGCAGCCGCTTCAAAATGCGCGTTTGCTCCAGCGTATATTTTGTCCAATATGAAATGGCGGGGGCGGGCGTCATCAATGTCACTTCGCACTGATTCTGCGCCAGCAGTTCGGCAAGCACACCGCCCATATAATAATGATCGTCATCATAAATGAGCACCTTGCCCGACGGGAGTTTCCCATTCATCAAATCGTCGGGGGTGAAAATTTTGGCGCCGCCGACAATAGGCTGCGATGTTTGCCGCCCGATGCCATCGCGCCGCCAGGCTGCGCCCGTAGCCAGAATGACATGCGGCGCACCTGCTTCCAAAATATCTTGCGCGGTCATTGGGCTGGATGGATAAAAAAAGATATTTGGAATTTTTCCAATTTGCGTTAAACGCCAGTCCATCACGCGCCGCCATTCGCTCAGATTGGGCAGCGCCGATTCAAGCGCCACACGTCCGCCGGCTTCACGCCTGGCATCGGTCAAAATAACGTGGTATCCGCGCTGACCGAGGGCGCGCGCCGCCTCCAAACCTGACGGTCCTGCGCCTACAATTAAAACCTCAGATTCGGATTTTTTAGGCGCAATGATTTCGGGGTGCCAGTCCCGCCGCCATTCCTCGCCCATCGTGGGGTTTTGCGTACAGCGGATGGGAACATAGCGCGTGTCGCCGCTGACGCAAATATTACAGCCAATGCACTCGCGGATGTCCTCGTTGCGCGCTTCTTTAATTTTATTGGGCAGGAAAGGGTCGGCAATACTGGGGCGCGCCGCGCCGATCATATCCATAATGCCGCGCTCAATGGCAGAAGCCATAGAATCGGGCGAGGTGTAGCGCCCAACCGCCACCACCGGCTTGGTGGTTAAGTTTTTAACAAAGGAAATATATTTTTCCTGATTGCCTTCTTTTTCAAAACGCGAGGTGGTTGAGTCGTTAGACCAATTGGCGATGTTAACATCCCACAGGTCGGGCAGTTCGGCGAGCATTGAAACAATATCGCGGGCTTCGCCGTCAAACTGCATTCCCGCGCTGCCAATCAATTCATCCACAGCCAGCCGAACAGCAACAGCGCAGGTATCGCCAACGGCTTCCCGCGTATCTTCAATCAGTTCGCGCAAAAAACGCGTGCGGTTTTCAAGTGAGCCGCCATATTCATCGCTGCGCTGGTTATCTTTGGAGAGCAGATGAAACGCGAGCGCCAGGTTATGCCCCGCATAGCAATAAATAATATCAAAGCCGGCTTTTTGGGCGCGGATGGCGGCATTCCGATGCCAGATGCGAATTTGCCTCAGATCGTCTTTGCTGGCGGCATGCGCTTGCCCAGGTTCGTATCCGCTGCCGCCGATAATGCCTTGCGAGCGCGGAGCAAGCGGCGCGGCGCGGGAATATAAATTTGCGGCATCGTGCCCGTTATAAGTCAACTCCATTGCGGCAAGCGCGCCATGCCGATGCACAGCATCAGTCATCAATTGCCAGGCGGGAATATCATCATTGCTCCAGAGCCGCCCTTCAAAATAGGGAGAAAGATCGCTGGTATGATGAATTTCGGTTTCTTCGGTGCTAACCACGCCCCAGCCGCCTTCCGCCTTCATGCCGCGCATGGCAGACATGCCCTGCGGCATTCGCCAGCCAAAGCCATTGCAATGCGGCACCTGATAAAAACGGTTCGGCGCTGTAACCGGTCCCAGTTGAATGGGTTGAAAAAGAATATCGTAACGAGAAGTCATAGTGGGTTCCTTTTGAAATGGAAAGAAGCAGATCAGCCCTGTAAATTCTTATGCAAAAGATGGGTCAAAAAAAGGGTGATTTCCCAAGTTTTTATGAATGCAAATTCTACGCCATAAGTTTAATCGAATTCTAAATGCCTGTCTCGGCAAGAATTTAGGCTCAGCCCAAAGTGCCGCCAATGC
>DYML01000104.1 GCA_020721605.1 Anaerolinea thermophila | reverse complement strand
TTCGCACAGGCAGCGAGGTGATGCGGGCGCTGCGCGCGCACCCGCTCCAAAATGGAGAAGGCTACCTAACCAAAGCCGCACTGGTTGCCGCCTACAACCAAATGGTGGAGGCAGGCAGCCAAAACCCCGACAGGCTTTTACTTGACCGCATCCGCATGAAACCTATGCGAACCATGTCGGGCGTGACCACCGTTACGGTTTTAACCAAGCCCTACCCCTGCCCTGGCAAATGTATCTTCTGCCCCACCGATGTACAAATGCCCAAAAGTTACCTGCCCGACGAGCCAGGCGCAATGCGCGCGCTGGAACATCAATTTGATCCATACGAACAGGTGCGCGCCCGCATTCGTGCGCTGGAAAATTTAGGTCATCCCACCGATAAAATTGAATTGCTAATTTTAGGCGGCACATGGTCTTCGTATCGCCGTGATTATCAGGAATGGTTTATCCAACGCTGCTTTGCCGCAATGAATGAAAACGGAGTTAAGAGCAAGGAGACTTTTGATAACCAACAGATAGACACGCAGCAATTGATCACCTCGCAAGCCATCAACGAAACTGCCGCACATCGCAACGTGGGGCTGGTGATCGAGACCCGCCCCGATGAAATTAACGCGGATGAATTGCGCTGGCTGCGTTACCTCGGCGTGACCAAAGTTCAAATGGGCGCGCAAAGTTTTGACGACCACATTTTAGAAATCAACAAGCGCGGACACGATGTTGAATCCACACGCAAAGCCGTTGCCCTGCTCCGCGCCGCCGGGTTCAAAATTGTGCTGCATTGGATGCCAAACCTGCTGGGCGCAACGCCGCAAAGTGACCGCGCCGACTTTGAAAAACTGTGGGTAGATTTCTGCCCCGATGAAATAAAAATCTACCCGAATCAATTGCTTGCCAATGCCGAGTTGTACGAATACTGGCAGCGCGGCGAATTTCAGCCGTACACCACGCAAGAATTGGTTCATTTAATTGCCGACATCAAACCCACCATTCCGCGCTACTGCCGGGTGAACCGCGTCATCCGCGACATTCCGGGCAACAACGTGGTGGAAGGCAATACGCGCACCAGCCTGCGGCAAGATATTCAAAGTGAAATGAAAAAGCGCGGCACAGCCTGTCAATGCGTGCGCTGCCGCGAAGTGCGCGAAAAAGTAGTGGAGGCTGAAACCTTGCAAATGGACGACCTGACCTACCAAGCCGGCACAGCCGAAGAACACTTCATCTCCTTTGTCACACCCGAAGACGGGCTGGCGGGTTTCATCCGCCTGTCACTGCCCGCAAAAAATTCCGCGCGAACCGGCATGGCAGATCTGGATGGCGCGGCGCTCATCCGCGAGGTGCATGTGTACGGGCAATCGCTGGCGGTTGGCACAGAACAAACGGGCGCGGCTCAACATTTGGGGCTTGGCACACGCCTGCTGATAGAGGCAGACCGCGTGGCGCGCAAAAGCGGGTTTTCACGCATGGCGGTTATCTCTGCCATTGGAACCCGTCACTATTATCTGGATCGCGGCTTTGAGCGCGGCGAATATTATTTAACAAAGAGAATCACCGATGAAAACTGAAACTTTATTTTTTATAAACCCTGCCACTGGCAGCGGCTTTGGCGAAATAAAAATGACCCGCGTGGAAGATGTTGAAAAGGCAGTGAACGACATGCGCCAAGCCTTTCCCATTTGGAGCGCAAAAACGCTCAAAGAACGCATTAAAATCTTACGAAAATTTCAGGCTGTGCTCATTAACCAGCAAGACGAAATTACCCGCGTGCTAAACCAAGACTGCGGAAAAAGCCGTCAGGATGGATTAATTGAACTCTTCATCACCGTAGATATGCTGGCGCAATATTGCGCAAAAGCGCCGTCATGGCTCAAGCCAAAGCGCGTTTCTTCCGGCTTATATTTTTTCAAAAAATCAGTTGTCGAATACAAACCGCATGGCGTAACGGCGGTACTTTCACCCTGGAACTACCCGTTAACCCTTGCCCTGCCGCCCATGCTGGCGGCATTGCTGGCAGGCAACACAGTGGTGCTAAAACCATCCGAGGTAACTGGCGCAACCGGCATGTTAATTGAAAAATTAATTAATCAGGTGCCAGAACTGGCGCCCTTTGTGCGTGTGGTACACGGAGACGGAACCGTCGGCGCGGCACTGACGCAAGCGCGCCCCGACTTCATATTTCTAACAGGCTCCAGCGCCACAGGGAAAAAGATCATGCAAACCGCAGCCGAATTTTTAACGCCCATTGCGCTAGAGTTGGGCGGCAAAGATGCCATGCTCGTGTTGGAAGATGCCGACCTGCAAGCCGCTGCCCGCTGGGGAACCTGGGGCGCGTTTTTTAACGCAGGGCAAACCTGCATGTCCGTAGAGCGCGTGTATGTGGTTGAATCGAAATATGATGAGTTTGTAAAACTGGCAGTCACATACGCCAAAAACTTCAAAACCGGCTACACCACCGACTTCAACAGCCCCTTTTCCATGGGACCCATCACCGACCCGCGCCAGGTTAAAATTATTGAACGCCATTTGGAAGACGCCCTCGCCAAAGGCGCAAGCCTGTTAACGGGCGGCAAAACCGAAGGCATGTTCTTCGACCCGATGGTATTGATCAATGTAAATCACACCATGCTGCTGATGCGTGATGAAACCTTTGGACCCCTGCTGCCCATTATGAAAGTGAAAGATGAAGCAGAAGCCATTCGGCTGGCAAACGACAGCGCCTATGGGCTGGGCGCTTCGGTTTGGAGCCAAAACCCCAGCCACGCAAAAGCAGTGGCAGACCAAATTCACGCCGCGTCCATCATCATCAACGACTGCATTGCCCAATTTGGAATTCCCATGCTGCCCTTTGGCGGCGTAAAAGAATCGGGCTTTGGGCGCACACACGGGCAGGAAGGATTAATGCAATTCACCCGCCCCTATAGTTATGCGGTGGGCAACCCGCCGCTAAAATGGGATATTGCCACCATTCTGCGCGAAAACGGGTATTATCATCTGGCAACCGGCATCATGGGCGTCTTGTACGGAACGTCAATCAAACAGCGTTGGAACGCGCTTGGTAAATTATTCAACAAAAATAATCATTAACTCTGGAGCCATACAAACGCATGACCGAACACCGCTCAGGTTTTATTGCCATCATCGGACGCCCCAACGTGGGAAAGTCTACCTTGCTCAACGCCTTGCTGGGGCAAAAAGTTGCCGCCGTCTCGCCGCGCCCCCAAACCACCCGCCGCCGTCAGTTGGGCATTCTCACGCTCAAAGACGCCCAACTCGTTTTTGTAGATACGCCTGGCATTCACCAAGCCCGCCACAAATTAGGCGAGTTTCTAAATTACGAAGCCGAAGAATCAATGGATGGGGTGGATTTAATCCTCTGGCTGGTGGATGGTTCGACTCAACCCACAGAAGACGACCTGCGCATTGCGCAACTGATTAACAAACTTCCGCTGCGCGCCACCCGATTGCTGGTTCTAAACAAAATGGACTTGGTGCAGCCCGAAGAAGAATCTACCCGCAGCGAAGAATATCTCACGTTGCTCAACCAGGCAGATGCGTTGAAAATTTCCGCCATCAAAAAATTAGGGTTGGATGAACTGCGCGAGCGATTGGTAGCCCTGCTGCCAGAAAGACCCGCCGACTACCCCGAAGAGCAAATTACCGACTCGTACGAGCGCGACATTGCTTCAGACCTCATCCGCGAAGCCTGCCTAAAAATTTTACGAGACGAAGTGCCGCACAGTTTGGCGGTGCGGGTGGATGAGTTCAAAGAGCGCGAGAACGGCATGGCATATATTGCCGCCACCATTTTTGTAGAACGCGAATCGCAAAAGGGAATTGTCATTGGCGAAGGCGGCAAAATGCTCAAATCCATTGGCAGCCTTGCGCGCAAAGAAATTGAAGAAATGGGCGGGCGAAAAGTTTTTCTTGAAGTGCGGGTGAAGGTCTCTAAAGACTGGCGCGATAACCAAAACATGCTCAATCAGTTTGGGTATATCAAGAGAAAATGATTGGTAATTGGTAATTTAAAAGCCCATCAAGTTTCTTGAAACTTGATGGGCTTTTCTTTTATCCTTTATATTTTATCCTTCATCCTTTCAATGGTCTAAACCCCTCGCCCAATGCCTCATGCGCCACGCCGATCACCATGAAGGCATCGGGGTCGGCTTCGTGAACAATGGCTTTGAGCGCGGCAACCTCGGTGCGGTTGACCACGCAATACAAAACCGGGCGCGAAGCGCCGGTGTACCCGCCGCGTCCTTCCAGGTAGGTCACGCCGCGCACAAGTTCCTCAAGCACACGGGCGGCAACCTGCTCTGGCTGAACGGTGATAATCATCGCGGCGCGCACCGTCTCACCGCCTTCCAGCACGGTCTCTGAAACCAGCCCGCTGACGTAGAGCGTGATCATGGCGTACAGCGCCTGCTTCCAGCCAAAGATAAACCCTGCCGCAAGAATCACAGCAGTATCCACAATGAGATAACTTTGAGTCATGGATACTCCGCGCCAATAGTTGAGAATACGCGCCAGCACATCAGACCCGCCGCTTGTGCCGCGCGCGCGATAAACCAAGCCATAACCCACGCCGCTGACGAGCGCGCCGTAGAGTGAGTTGAGAAAAATATCGCCCCTCAAATCGTTAATTAAAATATCGGCATAGTAGGTGAATGCGGGAATTTTCAAAAGCAAATCGGCAAACAAAGAAAAAGTAAGAATGGCAAGCGCCGTACGCAGGGCAAAGCGCTGTCCGCCAAGAAAACGCCAGCCGAGGGCAAAAAGGGGAATATTGCCAAATAAAACCATCAAACCAATGGGCCAGCCAGTGAAGTGATTAATCAACTGCGCAATACCGCTAACCCCGCCCGAAGCCAGATTGGCAGGGACAAAAAAGATGCGCAGAGCAACCGCCTGAATCAACGCGCCCAACGCAATGAGAACATAATCTTGAAGATTGACCCAATATTTTTTCATGCGCAGATTTTACTTTGAAAACCCAGCCCAACGGCTTAGGGCAAGCAGGCAGCAGCCCCCTGCACCGTTGAAAAATAAACCTGTTGCTCAGCGCCTGCGGAAACAAAAATCGCCCAGGGCTGCCGACTCTCATCGAACAGCAAAGTCACATCGGAAGCATGGGGAAAGAAGGCAGGCGGCTCAGACATGGGAAAAATAATGCGCCAACTATTGCGCCCAAGAAATTGAAAGACCAGGCGGCTTTCATCGGCAAGTTTATAGCCGATGGAGTCTGTGGTTACTTCACCGCCGCCAGGTCCATAATAAATGGGGTAAATGGCGCGTCCGACCTCCAGGCTCAAATGCTTGTCGGCTATCAGAGTGTGCAGGCAGGCAGCATTCAGGCGGGGATACTTTACTGCCAGTTCTGCCAAAATTTGAGTTTGCGTAAGCGGCGGATATTTTTGGGGGAATATTTTTTCAACGCCAGAGGGAGCCATGCCAACCAGCAAAAACAAAGCGCCCACAAAGAAATATTGCGCCAATGGTTTTGGGTGCGTCTGTACAGCGGGCTGAGAGGAGCGAGTTTGCAGCCAACGCAAAATTAGCAAGCGCCCCCGCGCCAGCGTAAAAAGAAAAACGCCCAGCAGGACAAAAATTCCGATCATGTAATATAAATAAATAGACCAGTCCATGCTGAGCATAAATCTTTGACCAGAGAGCAACGCCAGGGAAGTCCACAAATTATAGGCAAGGTTTGCCGCCAAAGGCAGAAGCCCAAGCCAGCCATTAACATGCCAGGCGGCGGCAATGCCCAGACTGAGCAGAAAGAGATAGAAAAAAATCAAAGCAGTCTGAGAAGCAGTTGGCGTACCCTCCCATTCCTCCCAAAACGAATCAGCGGGAACGAACAGTTCGGCGGGCGTTTGCACATCATTTTGCAGGGGCAAAAGCAAAATGTTATTAATGCCATGATTAAGAAAGGAACTGAAGATTGCCCGCACTGCGCCCTGCGGGTTGGATAAAATGGCATTACGCGCCATTTGCTGCAAGCGCTCGTTATAAACCTGGCTGGTTTCGCCCGGCATGGGCAGCGCCTGCGGCTCAATGCCATTTACGCGGCTGTAACGCAGCGCCAGATTAATGGTCTGCGATTCGGGGCTGTCAAAAATCAGGCTGCCAGTCAATTGCCAGTTACGCCACAACCAGGGAGTAACCACCAACAGCAGCGTAACCAAAAGTAAGGCAACACTTTTGAACAAGGCTGTAAATTTTTTCCGCGCGTAAAAAAGGGCAAAGATAAAAATAATCGGCAGCAGCACCACCGCCTGTGTGCGGATTAACATGGCAAGACCCAAAACGCCGCCCATCAGAAATGCAGAAAAAACAGGAAAGCCAAGTTTGACCCAGCGAATTCCGATCAGCAGAAATAAAATGAGGAACATGGCAGTGGGAATTTCGGAAAGATATACTTTGGAATCACTGAGGTTGCCAGTAAACGGAGAGACCCAATTAGAGGTGTAGTCACGAAAGATTGCAAGCAGGGCAATGGAAACGCCAATGGGTCGCCCAAAAAAATCTCTGCCAAATAGATAAAGCAAAACTGGGAACAGGGCAAAAACAAGAGACTGAAGCGCAATGACTTTTTCATAATTTTGCCCGACCAGCAAGTGCAGAAAAACCAGAAAAACAATGTACAACGGGCGCTGAGGAATGGCGTTGGTATTAAAGCCATTGCCGATCAAAACGGATTGGGCAAACTCGTCGTAGGTCTGCGCATCAATAAATGGATAAATTTCAAAATTAGGCGCGTGCGGCGCCAGCGCCGATGGGTTGGGAACAACGGGCTGCGAGAGCCAAAGTGTAGCCGCTGCCAGCCAAATAAATAACGCCAGCCAAAAATCCAAACGGGCAAAGTTGATCCGTTTTGGGCTTTGCTCAACAAGCAAGATGCCCACGCAGAACAGACAAGCCAGAAAAATTTGCCAGCCCAATAATGGCACGGCGGGCAAACCACGCGCCCAGTCGCCTTTATAAATTGGGTCAATACCCATGCGGGTTTGAGAAATATAAAGCGCGGCAAGCGCCAGCAGCGCCAGAACAATTAGCGCCTTGATGGAAAAAGATTTATAAAATGAAGCATATTGTGCCTGTTCACGAAAGGCAAAGAACAACAGCAGGGCAATAATTTCAACCAAAATCCACGCTGCCAGATTAAGCAGGGCGGAAATTTGATTGATGTAGCCCATGAGCCAAAATGCGCTGCCCGCCACAGGCTGTAAAATGCCAAGACTAAGCCGCAACAGCAACGCAAGCACGGCAAAAGCAAAGACCCCGTCTTTTGCGTTTGGGGTTTGAACCCATTGCAAGCAGCGCCAGAGCCAGTTAGATTTTTGAGCGAGGGAGAAAATCAAAAACAGATTAAGGAGAATCCAAGCCATGAGGGCGCCGCCCAAAATAACCTGCTTGAAAGATGGCGCGATAAAAAAATTTTGAGCCAATAAAAATTGCAAAAAAGCCGCCATCCCGTGTAAAGCCCATACGCCAAACAGAATGCCCCATTTCTTTTGAACAGACCCGCCAAAAACAACCGCCATAACATGCTCCTCACCTGAAAATAAAATACGCGCCGCGCGGCAAACTCAAGTTTCACATCCCCAACAGGCAAGAAAATGTCCCGAAGAATTGAAAGATAGCAAGGGAATTTCAACACAACCTTCGGGATATTTTTTATTAAAAACAGAAACCGCAAAGCAGCGCACGGCGGCGCTGAGATCAAACGGCGCTTGCCATGGAGTTTTTAAAACGAACCAAAGCCTCTACGGGAGTGGGGTCTACGCCGTATGCCATTGCCAGGTAATATGCGGTGTAATCACCAAAAATAATTAATGTCCAAAGATGGGCAAGCAGAGATACGCCCTGCGCATCCACTGCGTCTGCATTCATACCTTCGAGCAGGAATATATCGCGCGTGAAATCCAAGCGCAATCTATTGCGCGGGTGGTCGGACGGTGCGCGAAGGAAGATGGACATGGTGCGCAGGTTCAGCGTTTCGCTGGGGTTCACCGTGCCAGCCAGGGTGTTGTGATTGGCTTCAGGCAGGAACTCAAAATTTGCGCCTGCTTTTGCAACTTCGTTTATCTGCCCCTTCCAACGGCGAGCCACAGGCGCCAGCAGCCCGGCGCCCATCACCGTGACCCAGCGCCCCATTAATTGACCCGCGTAGCGTTTGGCGGGATTTGTGGCGGCAGGCACAACAGCGATCAATTGCTTTTGTAATTTTTTCATCTCCAATATTGCTTCGGCAATATCATCAGCAGGGTTGGGAATCCAATTTAAGCGGGTGAATAAAGAGAGCAGCAAGCCAAAGGAAAACCCCACTGCGGCACGTGGCTGCCCGCTGTGGCGGAATTTCCAAACTGGAATATTTTTCTCGCCTGCGCGTTTTGCCAATTCGCCGCCAGTGGAGATTACCATCAGGCTGCACTCATTTTTCAGGGCAGATTCAAACGAACTTAAGGTCTCTTCGGTGTTGCCTGAATGCGAAGAACAGATCACCAGCGTTTGTTTGCCGCGCGCAAAGGCGGGCAAGTCATAATCACGGTGAACGCTGATGGGAATGCCGATCTGCGAGAGGACAGAGGCAGATACCAGGTCGGCGCCAATGGCAGAGCCGCCCAACCCGCAGATGACGATGGCGCGAATTTCATCGCCCAGCGCGGGTAGCGGCAGTGTGAATCCCAAATCCCATGCCTGTTGCAATTGATCAGGCAAGCCGTCAATTTCCGCCAGCATATTGAGGGTATCGAGTTTTTGAAAATAAGCGAGATCGTCCAGGTTCATTAACTTGCATCCTTAATAAATTTAGTCATGTCTGCCTTCATTTTTTTCAAGGAGGGCAGGTGAATATACATCATGTGACCAGCGGCATAATATGCCATGCGAATATTTTTGCGCAAAGATTCGTCCAACCCCAAATGGTTAAGGGTGTACTCGGTGGCAAAGTAGGGCGTGCCGAGGTCATAGTAGCCGTTGGCAATAAACACTTTAAGGTATTTATTAAAGGTCATGGCGCTGCGCAAGGTTTCCGCCACATTAACATATTGATTTTGAAAGTAGCCGTAAGACCAGTTTTGCCAAACCTTGTCGCTCAAAATTTCATAGGGCAGGTCGGTTTCAAACTTCAACTCGGTACGAATGTAGTCGTTGAATGCCGCAGTGTACGGACCAGAGACCTGGGCAAAGAGCGGGTCGTATTCGGGAACAGACGTTACCCCAATGCGGTCTATGCCAGTGAAGCGGCTGTCCAAGCGCCCAACGGTTTTTCCGCGCTCGCGCAAAAGTTCTTTAAAGTAGTGTTGGTCGAGAATGCGTAAATTGGAGCGTTCAATAAATTGCTGCGAAACGCCAGTGTAGCGCGAAAGTTTTTCGACAATGTTGGCGCGTTCTTCGGGTGTGAGCGATGCGCCTTTCAGCAGGGCGGAGGCATACTCGCCCATTGCAAATTCTTCGGCTTCCTGCATGGCAGTTTGCAGCGGCGCGGTAAAGTTCAACTTGCGGTGATACCAGGCAGCGGCAGTGTAGGCGGGCAAAAAGAGAATGTAAGGCAGGTCGTTGTTGAGGTTAAAATCAAGGGTGGTGAAATCCAATACGGCAGAGATCAACAACAAACCGTTCAAAAACATGCCGTGACGATTTTGCAAATAGCCAGAGAGTCCCGCAGCGCGTGTAGTTCCATAAGATTCGCCTGCCAAAAATTTGGGGGAGAGCCAGCGGTTGTAGCGGGTGGTGTACAAGCGGATAAAGTCGCCAATGGATTGAATATCTTTTGAGAAGGTGTGCCACTCGGCAGATTTTTCACCTTCTACCGGGCGGCTATAGCCGGTGCTCATGGGGTCAATGAAAACCAGGTCGGTTTGGTCGAGGATGGAATATGGATTGTCGGTTAAGTGAAAGGGGGGCGGGGGCATTTCGCCTTCCTCGGTGAGCGCCACGCGGCGCGGACCCAGCACGCCCATGTGCAGCCAGACCGATGAAGAGCCAGGACCGCCATTAAAAGAAAAGGTGATTGGGCGTTTGGCTTTGTCTTTTACGCCATCTTTGATGTAGGCGACAAAAAACATCTGTGCGCGCGGCTTTTCAATCTCGGCGTCTTTTTCCTTGTCGTTTACTTCTTCCTTGACAATCATTGTCCCCGTGATGACTGTGTATTTGACGATGCTGCCGCCAATTTTTACGGAGTGCCTGCTTTCCACCAAAATATCTTTGGGGGCGGGTTTTTCTTCTTTTTTTTCTTCGGGTTTATTTTCTTTAGGTTTTTTCGATTCGACATCCATTAAATACGGCGCTCCTTATTTATTTTTGTTAATCAATGCGTACACTTCTTTTTTGTTCCAACCGCTTGACACAGCCAATGCGGAAGAAATTTCTTTGGCAGAAGAGCCAGATTCCAAATTTTGTTTAATGGCGGCAAGCAATTCCGATTCCGTCCAGCACGCGCTGCCTTCATTTTTTTGTCCTTCGATCACCAGTGTAAATTCGCCGCGCGGGTCTTTGGTTTGAAAGTAGCCCACTGCGCCGCTGACAGTTCCACGCCAAAATTCTTCGTAAAGTTTGGTCATTTCGCGGGCGACACAAATGCGGCGGTCGCCTAAAACAGCGAGGAGGTCTTCAAGTGAGTTTACAATCCGATGCGGGGATTCGAGAAAGATGAGGGTGTAAGGCAGGCTGGAAACCTGCCCAACGGCTTTGCGACGGTCGCCAGATTTGTGTGGAAGGTAGCCGAGGTAAAGGAAAGAATCTGTGGGCAAACCAGAGACGGTTAAAGCGGCGATGGGGGCTGATGCGCCAGGCACAGGGTGAACGTCAAAACCTGCGGCAAGGGCGGCTTGCACCAGTTCGTAGCCAGGGTCGTTAATCGCGGGTGTTCCAGCATCCGAAATTAACGCCACATCGCCTATTGCCAGGGCTTCAAGGATGCGGTCAAGTTTGCTTATTTTGTTGTGTTCAAAGTAACTGGTGAGGGGCGTTTTTATTTCAAAATGCTTAAGTAAGATGCCGCTATGACGGGTATCTTCGGCGGCAATCAGCGCGGCTTGGCGCAAAATGCGCAGTGCGCGCGGAGACAGGTCTTCTAAATTTCCAATTGGGGTGGAGACGAGATACAAGATTCCCATGTGAGTATTTTATCATCCCCGCCTGTGAAAAAGAAATTTGGGCGCTGCTGCCCGATTGGTTTATTGGCAGGCGCCCAAATCAACTTTGAAGATGGTGCAGCCTGCGCCTGACGGCGGGTCTGGCTGGCAACACTGATTGACAGAATCAAATGTTGCGCCTTGCTCGCATTTGCCCAAGTCGGCGGTGGATGCAGCAGCGGGCAGGCAGACTTTGAGGTCATAGGAAAAGAGTTCCTGCCCCGCGCAGGAGATCATGTTTTTTCCATTATCCACCCGTTCAAGGATGCAAGACATTTGGGGATTAAGAGATTCAAAGGTGGCGTCTTGCGGCAGAGCAACCACCGTATACGGTTTCTTATCTACACAGAGTTTATTGGTGGCTTTGATGATGGGGGTTGGGGCAAGCGCCTCAATGGGGCAGGCGGGCGCAAACGGCACAGCCGATTCTGCCTGCGGTTGAGGGGTGGCAGAGGGGAGGGCGGTTGGAATTTTTGTTGGGAGATGGGTTGAGGTAACGGTAGGCGCAGGCGATGAGGAAGGGGTGGGGGCAATGGCTTGCGGTGCAAACAATTGATTGCGCAGGAGGAAAAATCCAAGCACAACAAATAAGAGGATTCCCCCTGCGGCGGCGAATCCAATTTTGGCGGGAGGGAATTGAGCGTTTTTTTTGTGTATGCCAGAGCGCAGGGCGGTGGTGTTGCCAGAAGTGAAGTTGCCTTCATTGCCAAAGGCTACCATGTTTAACGCCTTTGCCATTTCTATGACGGTGGCGTAACGTTTGTTTCTATCTTTTGCCATGGAAAGTTTGATAATTTGATCTACTTCCAATGGCAGGCTGGGAATCATGTTGAGAATTTCGGGGACTGGCTCAGTAATGTGCTTGACTACCACGCCCATAGGCGTGTCGGCGTTATAAGGCTGCTGACCGCTCAACATTTGGTAGACAATTACGCCCAAGCCATACAGATCACTGCGCCCGTCAATGTCATTGCCTTGCGCCTGTTCCGGGCTCATGTAGGCGGGTGTGCCAATAACACCGCTGCCAGTGAGGCTGCCAGTGGATTGGGTTAATTTGGCAATGCCAAAATCAGAAATAAAGGGGGAGCCGTCGTTGTCAAAAAGAATATTATCTGGTTTTAGGTCGCGGTGAATAATGCCTTTTTTGTGGGCATACGCAAGACCGCGCGCAATTTTATCAATGATCTGTGCTGTGTCTTCAATGGAAACTTTGCCGTTGGCAATTACGTCTGAAAGGGAGCCGCCAGTCATAAAGCGCATCACAAAATAGGGCTGCCCGTCTTCTTCGCCCACATCATAAACAGGCACGATGGAGGGATGTTCCAAGCCTGCCACCATTTTTATCTCACGTTCAAAGCGTGCGCGAAATTGGGGGTCGTGCATCATCTCGCGCGGTAACACTTTCACGGCAACTTCGCGGTCAAAACTGGGGTCGTAAGCGCGGTAAACAGTCGCCATGCCGCCGCGACCAAGTTCAGATTTTATTTGATAACGACCAATTTGGGCTGGAAAGGACATGCGCGCAAGTATAACCACATCAATATAATGGTGCAAGCAA
>DYML01000103.1 GCA_020721605.1 Anaerolinea thermophila | reverse complement strand
CCTAACTCGGACAAGCCGACCTTCGGCAAAAAGGATTCAACCACAAAGGCAACAACACTTGCACCGCACTGCGTTTGGTGCAGTGCAGGTGAGGAACACAAAGGAAAACCTAACAAATACTTCGTGACCCTTTGTGACCCTTCGTGGTTCAAAAAATTCTTGTACAAAAAGCAAGCATTCAACTTCTAAGTTCCTAAAATATATTTTGAAGGAAGACCGCAATCAATGAAAGCAGGCTGACAGGGAGCGAGATATAAAGAAAGACAATTGCGCGGTCGGCAAAAAATTCAACGGCGCGGCGCACAAGCCGAATGCGACCAAGAAAATAAACAGCCAACCCTGCCAGCGCGAAAATAACAGAAGCCCAGCGAATCAGATCCGCTGGGTAATAGTCTTTTGCGCTAAATTGATCGGCGACATACATCATCAGCCCCAGTAAAAGGGCGGAAAAAATTACCCCGCGCGTAATAAAAGAATCCAAAAACCAGTTTTTGGGCAGCGCAAATCCAATGGCGAGAATGCCGATCAAGACGATGAGGCTTTCCAATAAATTGACCACCATCGAATAGGCAAAAACGCCCAGTACCTCATTTAATGTAAGAAAGTACAGCCAGCCAGATGCATAGTAACTGAACTTAAAAATTGTCCAGCCATAGACCATAATGACAATGACCGCGTAGACTGGCGCAATTTCTTTTGGTTTTGGAAGGCGATTAAAGATAGCCAAGTCCTTTCAACCTTTCTTCCAGGTCTTTTTGCCCAAGCCCGCTAACCTGCGAAGGCGGCTTAATGTGAGACTGGTTAAGATGTTTGCCGATGGCAATAAATGGAATATCACGGAAGGAGATGCCGCCAAAATTTTGCAGGTCACGGTTGACAAAAATAACGCCAGGTACAACGTCTGCGTCTACACAGTGATCGGCGCCCCAGTGGTCGAGATTGGGTTCGATCAAAGTGGAAGATACTTTACCCAAGCCCGTCTCGGAAGAGGCGCGGTAGCCGGCGGCGTAGCCAACGATCAAATCAGGTCCCAGGCGGGTATAGGCTCCGTTATAAATTTCATGTTTAAGGCGCGCGCGGTGAATCATCCCTTCGCCCGCCAAATTTTGCCAATGAGTCAATTTTTGCTGAATCTCGGCTAAAAGGGGTTCAATTTCATTGGCAGAGACAATACCCTGCCCTTCACGCCCAACAATGTTGAGGTAGATGCTGTTTAGCCCAACGGCGTAGGCATGGGTGCGGCTCCAATCCACGTTGGAAAGATCGCCTTCTGTTTTTCCATCTTTCAAGGTCAGGTAGCCGTTTTCCATCAACCAGCGGTTGAGATGAATTTTATGCTGGTAGGTAGTGAAGCCATGATCCGACATCACAATATAAGTATATTTTTCTGACCATTTGCCAAGGCGCTGATTAACCTCGCCCACGAAGGCATCCAATTTTTTATACCAAGCCTGCACCACGTCACGCCGATTGTGATAGTACATGTGTTGAACGCGATCGAGGTCGTCAAAAATTGCGCCAAGCACGCCTTCTTTGAAGGTATCTAAGAGGTGAAAAAATATCTGCTTACGGCGCTCAAAGATCAAGTCGCAGAGGGCGATAAATTGATCGTCGGTAATGCAGCCATCTTCCAGACCCGTTGTGTCCTGGGGCCAGCCGAGGGTTAGGTAGGGTCCAACTTTCTGCCATAAATTTTTGGAAAAAGATTGGGAAGAAGCATAATGAGACAGGGCGTGCAAGGGATGAATTTGCAAAGGCAGCGTGTACAGACGCACAACGCCCTGCAGGCTGGTTAGGATGACGCGCGTAATGGCATGAACGCTAAAAAACAAGCCCGCTTTAAATTTGACTTCAACAATTTCGCTCCACTCCCCCAGCCGCAGTTGAATTTGTCTATCGCCCAGAGTTAGCCTGGCGCTCTTGGAATCAACAACTTCCAAAGTCAGCAGCAAGACGGCAGGCTGTGGACCCGATTTGCTCTGTACTTGCGGACCGTTGAGCAAAGCCGTGTATCTGCCTTGTCCGTTTAATTCAAAGCGGGTTACGGCTGTTTTGGCTTTCTTTTCATCTTCGGTTGAGAACAAAGTGCCAACGCCAAGTTGCCCGCGAATATCGGGTGTGCCGAGCCCCGGCAGGGTATTCACTGGCAGTTCGGGGCGCGCGGGGAACATGGCGGGCCACCACAAGGCTGTGGCGGGATAACCCATTTCTGCCGCCTCTTCAAAAAATGTTTTGGCAATATAAGGCGGAACAAATTGTTCCCCCATTGCTGTTTTTTTCATGGGTAGAATGGAAACATAGGGCGCGTATGTGGCAGGGTCGCGGTGAACAAAGTCAAAAATTCCATGACCGCCTGGGTCGGCGCCGGTTGCGATACTCGTCCACGAAACTTCAGTTTGGGGGGGTGAACAAACTTCAAGCCGCGAATACCCACCTGCTTCTACAAATTTGGAAAAATTTGGTAATTCACCCTGCTGCGCCATGTCTTCAAACACGGACGGGTCGAAAGAATCAAAACCAAGAAGTATTGTTTTCATGCCGTCAAGTTATTTTTCCTGCTCTTCGTCTTCTTTGCGCATTCTGCGGCGAAGTTTGGCAATGGCTTCACGAATATTACGCGAGAAGAACATCAACACACCAGAGCCAGCCACAAAAATCGCGGCTAACGCTTGAAATAAAAGACCACCGGTATTTGGATCAATATACATAATCGTTACTCCTTTTTATATCGAATTAAAGATTATATCTGACATCACATCCCTTGTCCATTTTCGGGCTTACACGTAGAATGTGAACATGGCAAACAATGAAGATGTCACTCCCGTACGTCAGCAATACTTGGATGTAAAACACGACTACCCCGACTCCATCGTCTTCTTCCGCCTCGGCGATTTTTACGAGACCTTCGACGAAGACGCCGAAATCACCGCCCGCGAACTGGACATCGTGCTGACCTCGCGCCCCATCGGCAACGGCGCGCGCGCTCCGCTGGCAGGCATTCCCTACCATGCGGTAGAAAACTATCTGGCGCGATTAATCGAGAAGGGCTATCACGTTGCCATTTGCGAACAAGTTGGTGAACAGCCTGCGAAGGGAATTTTTCCGCGCAAGGTGGTGCGGGTGGTCACTCCGGGGACTGTGACCGAACCTGGGCTTTTGCCCGGCGATGCGAACAACTACCTCGCCGCAATTTTGCTGGAGGGCAAGTCGGCTTCTATTTCTTATACCGATGTGACAACGGGAGAGTTTGCCGTCACCGAACTTCCGCTCGAAGCCTTGCGCGCCGAATTGACACGCCTGCATCCGGCTGAAATTTTATACCCCGATAACCAAACTTTACCCGACGGCATTTCGGGACATCTCACCACCCTGCCCGCATGGAAATTCGAGCCGGGAAAATGCAACGAAACCTTGCTGGCGCATTTCAAGTCATCCACACTGGTCGGTTTTGGGTTGAAGGAACACAGCCTTTCAGTCAGAGCGGCGGCGGCAATTGTACAATATCTCAAAGAAACCCAGCCCAACGCGCTGACTCTGCTGACCTCGCTCCGCGCCTACAGCCTGAACGAGTTTATGACGCTGGACGCATCCACCCGCAGAAATTTGGAGTTGGATGAAACCTTGCGCGGCGACCCCGCCAACCCTGCGCGGGGCTTACGAAAAGGCTCCCTGCTTGGCACATTGGATTTTGCCATCACGCCGATGGGCAAACGACTCATGCACCAATGGGTCAGTCAGCCGCTTTTGCAAGTGGAGAAAATCCGACAGCGACAGGAGGGCGTGCAATATTTTGTGAGCAGTGGCATGATCCGCGCCGAACTGCGCGAGGCATTGAAACCGCTGGCAGATTTGGAGCGGCTGGTCAACCGTGTCATTGCGGGACAAGCACAACCGCGCGACCTGGTGGCGATGAGAAATACATTGGGGCAACTGCCGAAAGTGAAGGAAGTTATCAGCAATCCGTTATCAGTCGGTCAGTGGTCGGTTTGCGCGGAAGAGTATTTGTTGGCGCAAAATGCCATTGACGATGATCCGCCTGCGACCTTGCAAAATACGGGCGTGATCCGCGCGGGATATTCGGCGGAGTTGGACGGCGTGATCGAAGCCTCCAAACATGCGCGGGATTGGATCGCCAACCTCGAAGGCGTGGAGCGCGAAAGGACGGGCATTAAAACGCTCAAGGTCGGCTACAACAAAGTCTTTGGCTATTACATTGAAATCTCACGCGGCGCGGCGGACAGGGCGCCTGAGAGTTACATCCGCAAGCAAACACTGGTCAATGCCGAGCGCTTCATCACGCCTGAGATGAAGGAATATGAAACGCTGGTCTTGAACGCAGAAGAACGCATCAAAGAAATCGAAACACGGCTGTTCCATGAGGTCTGCGCGGAACTGGCAAAAGCCGCGCACAAGATTTTGACCACCGCGCGCGCCATCGCCGAGTTGGACGTGCTATCCGCTTTGGGCGAAGCAGCGGCTCTCGGAGGCTACACCAAGCCCGAGGTTCACGAAGGCAGTGAGTTGGAAATCCACGAGGGGCGCCATCCCGTCGTCGAGCAGTTGTTGAAGTCAGACCGATATATTCCCAACGATGTCATCTTCGAGCAGGGCGAAGTGGTGCGAATCATCACTGGACCGAACATGGCTGGAAAATCCACATATTTGCGGCAGGCAGCGCTGATCGTATTAATGGCGCAGATGGGTTCATTCGTACCCGCCGCTTCTGCCAGGGTTGGGCTGGTGGATCGCATCTTCACCCGCATCGGCGCTCAGGATGAAATCCACGCGGGGCAATCCACCTTCATGGTGGAGATGGTGGAAGCCGCAAATATTTTGCATCACGCCACTTCGCGCAGTCTGTTGATTTTGGACGAAATCGGGCGCGGCACATCCACCTATGATGGGCTTTCGATTGCGTGGGGAATTATCGAATACATCCACAACCATCCGCAACTGCGGGCAAAGACTTTGTTTGCCACGCATTATCACGAACTGACTCAACTGGCTGACCTGCTGCCGGGCATCCGCAATTACAACGTAGCCGTGAGCGAGGCGGATGGCAAGGTGGTCTTCCTGCATAAAATTATCGCGGGCGGCGCGGATCGTTCATACGGAATCCATGTGGCGCAACTGGCAGGCTTGCCCGCGCCCGTCATCCAACGCGCCAACGAGATCATGGCTGAACTTGAAAAAACATCAGGACGCGCCGTCAAAATCAATCCGCAAGCCGCGCAACAAGCCGCGCTCTTCCCTGAGACCAGCCCGCTGTTGGATGAGTTGATGGGATTGGACGTGAATGCGCTCTCCCCCATCGAGGCGCTGAACAGGGTGTTTGAATGGCAGAAGAAGTTTGCGAAATAACCACCTGAGAACTTCATGCTTAAATCAAAACCCAGCAAAGATGAAATCGGAATATTGATCCTGCTCGCCGCGATTCTTTTTGGCGGAATATTTCGCCTGCTGCCTTCGTGGCTGGCGGGCTTCCCCGTCAACGATGGCGGCATGTTTTATACGATGATGAAGGACTTGCAGGCGAATCATTACATCCCGCCGCTTTACACATCCTACAACCAAATCAACATTCCATTTGCGTACCCGCCGCTGGCGTTTTACATCGGCGCGGGGCTAAGTGACCTGTTCAACGTTTCATTGCTCGCCATTTTACAATGGCTGCCCGCCATCATCCACGCCGCATGTATCCCAGCCCTGTATTTTTTAGCGAAGGAATTAATAGGAGATAAAGTTACCAGCGCGGCGGCGGCATTTGTTTTTGCAATGACACCACATCTCAATACCTGGCTTTCGGTAGGCGGCGGGCTAACGCGAAGTTTTGGCACGCTCTTTCTAATTCTCACAATTTTATTTTCATACAGGCTGTTGGCAAAAAATGATACGCGGGCAATCGGGTGGACAATCCTTTTTGGCAGCCTGACCGTTTTGAGTCACACCGAGTCAACTGTCTTTGCGATTGGAATTCCGATTTACATCTGGTTTGCAAAATCACGCTCACTGAAAAGCGCCCTTCAAAGCGGGTGGGTCGCCCTCGGCGTTTTATTATTTGCTGGAGCCTGGTACGGGATGGTCATCAGCAGGCATGGATTTGAAACGCTTCTCTCCGCGCTCCAAACGGGGGGGCAAACCATCTGGTCTGTTATCAGGCTGATAAATATTGACATCATCACCGAGGAGCCTTACCTTGACCTGCTCGGTGTTTTCGGGGTTTTGGGAATGGCGGTGCTGATTACCAAAAAGCAATATTTTATTCCTGGAATGCTGGTAGTGATATACCTTTTCCAGCCGCGCAGCGCCGCTACAATTGCAAACATTCCACTTGCCGTTACAGCGGGAATATTTATGAGTGAAGTATTGTTGCCCGCGATCCAAAAACTTGATAAAACAAATATGGAGCGCGGGGTCAGGATTTTTCTGGCAGTCCTCGTACCCTACCTGCTGATTAACTCCACTTATCAGGGTTCTATGCTTTCTGAAAACCATGTCTCAGAGGGTGAACAAACTGCCATGCAATGGGTCAAGGATCACACCCCCAACAACAGCCAATTTCTAATATTAACGAACGAGCCAGAAGCCATGTGTGATTCCAGCGCGGAATGGTTCCCTGCGCTGGCAGAGCGAACAAACCTGTCTACTTTACAGGGGCGCGAGTGGCTGCCCGAACATAAATTTGGAGAATTTCTGAAGCACAAAACAAGCATTCAAGGGTGCATTGATGAAGGGTTGGAATGTCTGAAGCGCGAATCCGCCTACTTTGGCGCAGACTATGATTATATTTACATCTCGATCAAAACCCCGACGAATAACTGCAAACCCGCGGACACATCCAATCGAACAACGCGCGGTCTTGTACTTGCGCTGGAAGACAGCGCTGCCTATTCAATAGCTTATCAATCAGAAGATGTTTTTATTTTTGAAAAAAAATAAAAACGGGAGTTCACGTTGAACAGACTTCTGAAAAAATCCAACCAGCATCTATTTGTCATTTCACTTGTCACAAGTATTTTGGCAGTATTTTTTTATATCAATATTACGTTTGTGCTTGGCAACATCAATGGATTATCTGATTTTGGTTCATTTATTGCATCGGGGCAATTTGCCAACCGGGGAGAAAACCCATACGCAACCCATTCGCCATTAATATTTACCGTCTACTTTCCAGACATTCACCACTACGGGCTGGCTCCCAATCTTAATCCGCCCATTTCGGTTCTTGTTTTCCAGCAAATTGCAAACATCAATCCAGTGTATTCAATACAAGTCTGGCGCATTCTGAGCATTTTATTCTATGGATGGACTATTTATTTACTGACGAGAGAAAGCCTGGGCAGAACAAATCCCAATCTTTTTTGGCGGGTTATCTGGGCAATGAGCCTTGCCGGCTTTTGGCACACCATCCAACTGGGACAAATATACACATTTCTACTGCTGCTTGTGGCGGGTGTTACCCTGAACATGGAAAAAGAAAAAAGGATATGGGCTGGGGTGCTGTTGGGCATTTTAATTGCCATCAAGCCAAACTTTATTTTTTGGGCAATTGCGCTGAGAGTTGCCGGCTACGGGTCTATTTTTCTTTCGGCGGGCATCACCGCCGTTTTTATCAGCCTGATCCCTGTTTATTTTTATGGATTGAAAATTTATCAACAATGGCTGGAAGCAGCCAGCCTGTTTACGCCCAACCTTTTAGTCTTCCCTGGGAACAACTCGCTTCAAGGGCTAACTGCACACTTTGGCTTGGCGCAAATGGGGACAATTCTTAGCGCAGGGCTATCCATTACTGCAATCGTTCTTATTTATAAATACAAACCAAATATTTTCAAGTTAAATTTAATTTCCATAATCACCTCGCTATTAATTTCCCCAATTGCATGGACAGGCTACACCCTCTTGCTGCTGCCGTTTTTCTTCAAGGTGCAAAAATGGGAGCGCGAATATTGGATTTCGGCATTTATTTTCTCGGTTCCATTTTTATTTGTGCTGGGGCTTTTTACAACGAATTTCTTTAATTTTATATTTTGGGGATGGTTCTACGGCTGGGGGTTGCTGATTCTTCTGATTGGCGAAGTCATGCGCAGCACAAAGTCAGAAGCAAAGGCGGAGGAAAAATGAGACGAATACTTCAAATATTTTTAAGCGAAAATTTAAAAACCATTATTTTGTCATCTTATTTATTAACTGCCATTTTTTTTAGCGCGCTATTAACCATTGGTCACTTCCCGCAAGAGATGGATTTTGGATCATTTCTTGCAGCCGGGCAAGAATCGCTGGCGCAGGAAAATCCATACGACATTAAAAACAATCTTGTCTTTACGGTTTACTCCACCCCGTCCCCTAACTTAAATCCTCCCATCTCTGTAGCATTTTTCAGACTGCTCGCAAAAATCAACGCAGATTCGATCAGTCTCGCCGCAGCATGGAAAATAATTTCAATATTCTGGTATGCGGCAATTGTGATCCATCTCTTTAAAACAAATCCGTCATTTTTTAATGCGAAAAAAGTTTTGTGGGTTTTCGCCCTCACCGGTTTTTGGCAAACCATTGAGGTGGGACAAATTTACATGCCACTGGTTGGCGTCGCTATTCTGGCGTGGGACAATCTAAAAAAAGATAAGACAGTTGCTGCGGGTATTTTAATTGGCATATTAATTTCAATAAAGCCGCAGTTCGCAATTTGGGCATTGTTATTATTTTTTGCAAACCAAAGAACAGCCGCAATGTACAGCGCCCTCACTTTTACAATTCTGAGCCTGATTCCGCTGCCAACCTTCGGAGTTAAGATTTACACTCAGTGGCTGGAAGCAATTATTAAATATCATGGGATTCTTTTGCCGGGGAATATATCACTGCAAAGTTTTTTTGCTCACTTAAATATTTCGTCCATAGGAACCATATTAAGCGCCGCCCTGCTGATTTTCATTCTGGCGTACGTCACCATCAAAAAAAGCAACGTAATGCAAACCAGTGCCATTGCCCTGACATCCACTTTGCTGATTGCGCCCTACTCGTGGGTTGGATACACGCTCTTTCTGTTGCCCCTGTTTTTTTCTCAACAAAACTGGTCCTGGAGAAAAAAAACGGCAGCGGGGCTGCTAACCCTTCCCTTCTTAATAGTTCTTATTTTTTTTTCCGAAGCAAAAATTTTTTTTATCCTTTTTGGCTGGGCATACGGGTGGGCGGTTGCGCTGCTTTTGTTGGATGAATTTTTAGAGCCAACAATCAGTACCGCAAAGAAGGCAAACGGCGCAACCGCCTAAAATTGAAGAATGCAGTTACCCAACAACTCTTGTTACTTCTGCGGGTCTGGTGGAGAGAAAAGCGGCAAGCACCAGCAAACTCCACACAAAATAATCCACTTCAAATAAAAAACTATATGAAATATTTGCAATAAAAACATAAACCAGAATTGCCAGCATAAAAAAAGATTCGCGCGAATTATATTGATATAGCAAAACAAGAACTTGTTTAACCACAAAGGCTGCGCCGTAGAAAAAGATCAAAAGCCCCACTGCGCCCAGGTTAAGCAATATGTCAATATAGCCGTTGTCAGAAAAATACGGCTGGTAACTCCACCCCCACCTGTGTTGAATCAAAATTCTAAAACTTTCCTGCATCCAAATGGTTGCGAACCCATGCCCAATAAAGGGACGTTCCAAATAGGTGTTGTTTATTAAATCGGGCCACATGATGGTTCTGCCCGTCATACTTGGGTCTCTGTTTAATAAACGAAACACAAATTCAAGATTTTCCCCTACAATAAAAATCATGGCAACAAAAACGAAAAGAGCGGCATAATAATGCCATTTTTTTATACGCAGGCGCTGCTTCATCCAAAAATAAACGAAAATTGAAAAAAGATTTAGCGCAAAAAACAGGATATTTGCCGTGGCAGATAAACTGCCAAAGACATGCATGGCGGTCAGTAGATAAAAAATCGCAAAAAAAACTTTTTTGCGGCGGTTTGATTGAATATTTACAGAAACAGGGTCTGCCAGAAATCTAAGGAGAAAGATCATGTTAAAAAACGCCATCATACTGCCTGTGTGATTTCTGTGCCAGAATAGTCCGCGCCAGGAGCCAACATGCCCCGCTCTGTGCATAATGCCAACTTCAGGAATCAGAAAAACAATCATCAGGCTGATGAGGGTGGCAATTACCGCAAACAAGGTTAAGATATTAATAACGCCATCAAAACGAAAACGTACTGCAATGTAAGAAGTAATAAAGGTGGAACAGATTAATAATATAACCTCATACAGCGTGGCGGTCTGCGCTACAGACCAAAACAAAGAGGCGGCAGAAAATGCAAGAAAAATCAGCAGCCAACGGTTTCTCAACCAATCGTTTACCAGATTTGCCTGCAAGTTTTTTTTCCTGTACAGAACAACCAAAACAGACAGGGCAAGACCAACATAAGACAGGGCAATTTGCCAGCCGCGTCCGTTGACAGAATCCAGACTGGGGAATTGATCAAATTCTTTAATGACCGATACATTCAAAAAAAACAACCAAAGAATGACTAGCAATATTTCAAAGGGATACCAAAAGATTTTTTTCATATGTAGCATTATTAATATGCTCCTTTGCCCAATAATACAACCCAAATTGTTCTAAAAATTATCTGAACATCCAGCCAAATGGAATAGTTTTGAATGTAATACAGGTCATCTTCGGTATGCAGGTGCATGGGTTTATCGCTGCGCCCATTGACCTGCCACCAGCCTGTAATGCCGGGCGGTACGGCAAAGCGTTTGCGCTGCCAGGGTTGATATTTTTCAACCAGGTAGGGCATTTCTGGTCGGGGACCCACCAGACTCATATCACCGCGCACCACGTTAATAAATTGCGGCAGTTCATCCAAACTGTAGCGGCGCAGGAATCTGCCAGCCTTTGTGATGCGGGGATCATCTTTTGATTTATGAATCAGGTTTCCATCTGCGTCCTGTTTTTCAACCTGGCTTTGCATCTGCTCGGCATTTTTGAGCATGGTTCTAAATTTGAGCATTTCAAACAGCCGCCCGTTTTCGCCAACCCGTTTTTGACGAAATAAGACTGGGGAGCCGTCTTCCAAAAAAACCAGCAACGCGGAAACCGCCATCAGCGGCAGGGCAAACATCAGGGCGATGCTGCCGAAAAAAACATCGAAGGCGCGTTTCATCATGCGCTGATATTCATCAATGGCGGAGGCGCGTAAATCCAGCATGGGGATACCGGCAAGGTCTTCAATATTTGTTTTATAAAGGGCAAGGTCAAAAAATCCGAGGGCAACCCAGACCTGAACGGGCATATCCTCCATCTTTTGTACAATCTCGGACATTTGATAATAGGCGGAGTGCGGCAGGGCAATGATAACGTCGGTAATTTTGTGTTGGTTTAGCACAATCCGAATTTGGTCAAATGTGCCCAAAAACGGCATATCACTTAAATCTGCCTGCGGGTCGTTGTCAAGAAAGCCTGAAAAAACAAGGTGGGGAAGTTGGGATTGTAAAAGTTGTGCTTTAACTTTTTGCCCCAGCGCGCCCGCCCCCACAACCAATATACGCCGTGCAATACTGGGCGATTTTTTTTGTGCGCGAAAATACAACCTTGCCAAAATGCGCCAAACCAGGCTGGCAAGGTAAGCCAATAAAACAAAAACCATAAATAAAGCGCGTGAAACATCACGATAGGAAAAATAAAGAATGCCTGCCGCTGAGACCGATGAGATCAGCATGGCAAGCGAGAGTATGGAAAACTCGTCCATCGCGCGCAGATATTTCCGCCCGTCGTAGATGGAGAGCGAGGAATAAATTAAAATCCAAACCAGCGGAAAGAGGGCGTACAAAGGCGCGGGAATGACAATCTGGTCTGGGATGGGCGCGACCCAGCCGAGTGTGCTAAGGGCAGGGCGAAAAAGCGCCGCCAGCCACAGGCTAAATATTACAGACAGCCCATCGAGCGCCATTGAAAATAATGCAAAATTGGTGGAGAAACGTCTTAGCATGGTGACTCGATTTAATCATAAAAAAATTAATGGGGAAAGGGAAAGCCTGCAATGTGATGAAGGAAAACCCGCCAAAAAAATTTGGGATTACCCAAAATGTATCTCTTCCACAAACGGCGCGGCTCGATGATTAAGCGCCCAAGCCACTCCAAGCCGTTATCGGTCATCCAGCGCGGAGCGCGCGCGACTTCATCGGCTAGATAATCAAAAAACGCGCCGACCGGGAAGATGACATGCACATTTAATTGGTCTTGATTTTCCAAAATCCATTTTTCTTGAGCGGGCATTCCAAAGCCCACAACGAGTATATCCGGCTGGAGGCTATTAATTTTAGCCACTACAGCGCAATTTTCAGGGCTGTTCATTTTTTTATCAAAAAAGCCGTGATGAACGCCCGCAATTTTAAGCGCAGGGTAGGCTGCATTCAAGACAGCCGCAGCCTTTTCAACAACTTCCTGGCGCGTGCCTAAAAAGAACATTGAAAAACCATTGCGGGAACATTCGCCCGCGAGCCGCCCAAACCAGTCGGGGGGAGTAAGACGGTGCAGTTTTCTACCATAGAGCAGGCGGGCAGCCCACTTCACGCCAAAGCCATCGCAAAAAGTGACTTGCGAAACGTTGATAAAATTCCGAAACCATTTAATATCATAGGCAAGATTAATTGCGTGTACATTCACATAGGTAATGACACCCTTGCCGCGTTCTCGAATTGTACAGAGCGTGTGATGAATTAATTGATCGAGGCTTATCAGGTTAACCCGCACGCCAAGAAGTGAAATTTGCTCGAAATCT
>DYML01000102.1:5876-12788 GCA_020721605.1 Anaerolinea thermophila | reverse complement strand
CAGCCAGGAGTCGAACCCGGAACCTACTGATCCGAAGTCAGGCGCTCTATCCATTGAGCTACTGAGGCAACGCCGCGATTATACACGATTTACAGGCAGCGCAAACGGCATGATAGAATCCCACACTCTTTGAAAAAGATATTTTATGAGAACCGACCTTAAACAGGCGTTTTCATACCTCACCGCCCATTTTGCCCACAGGAGATGCGTACATGGCAACACCCCGTCTTATCACTCTGGATCTTAATTTTCAGGGAAAAACAAATGCAATTGCTTCCTACTTAATTCGAGATGGAGACGCAGTAATCCTTATTGAAAGTGGACCCGCCTCCACCTTGCCTGCGCTGGAGTCGGGCTTGGCTGCGCAGGGGCTGTCTGCCAGAGATGTTACCCACGTCCTGCTCACGCACATTCATCTTGACCACGCCGGAGCAGCGGGCTGGCTCTCCCGTCAGGGGGCGCAAATTTTTGTTCACCCCAATGGCGCTCCGCATTTGCTTCACCCCGAAAAATTAATTGCCAGCGCCACCCGTATTTATGGTGACCGAATGCAAACCCTGTGGGGTGATTTTCTGCCCGTTGTCGAAAATCAACTAACTGTGCCGCAAGATGGGCAAGAGATTGCAATTGGCAAACTGCGTTTTCTCCCCATCAATACCCCTGGTCACGCCGAACATCATTATTCCTACCTGCTTGAAGACCTTTGCTTCAGCGGTGACGTGGGTGGGGTGCGCATTCCCGGCTATCAATATTTGCGCGCCCCTATGCCCCCGCCCGAACTGCATTTTGGAAAATGGCGCGAGAGCATTAACCATTTGCGCTCCTTCCAGTTTTCAAAAATTGCCCCCACTCATTTTGGAATTTTCAATGATGCCAACTGGCATCTTACCGAACTGCAAAAAAATCTCGACGAAACCGAAGCCTGGCTGGAAAAAATTATGCCCACCGACCCCACCGTTGAAGAACTGCGTGAACAATTTGAAGGCTGGATGAATGAACAAAGTATGCGTCAGAATCTAAGTGAAGAAACCATCCACGCCTACACCCTGGCAAACCCGCTCAAAATGGGCGCAGACGGCATGATGCGCTATTGGAAAAAGACGCGCACCCAATCTTAACTTAAGAGCCGCCGCCGACTTCCTTTTCTGACAAAATGTCACGCACAACGCATGATGAGTGAGACATGCAGAAATTGCATAATACAGATATACTTTGCAAGTCAATTTTTTCAGTCTTTGAAGAAATTCCCGTAAATGGTGAACCAAAGACAATATTTTAAGGAGCACCCATGAAGGATTTTCTCTCGATCTCCGACTACACAGCGGATGAAATTAAAGATATGCTCGACCTGGCAATGGATTTAAAGAAGCAATATTTAAAAAAGGGGAGCAACAAAAAAATTTTCAAAGGCAAGGTGTTGGGCATGATCTTCCAAAAACCCAGCCTGCGCACCCGTGTTTCATTTGATATGGCAATGCGGCATGGCGGCGGAGACGCGCTTTATCTCTCGCCCAACGAAATTGGCTTGGGCAAACGCGAATCAATTGCCGATATTGCCCGCGTTCTTTCGGGCTATGTGCAAATTCTCATGGCACGGGTCTTCGACCATGAGCATGTGGTAGAACTGGCAAAGTGGGCAGATATTCCCGTCATCAACGGTTTGAGCGATTACAACCACCCCTGTCAGGGCATGGCAGACGCATTGACCATCATTGAAAAGTTCGGCAATGCCAAAGGATTAAACGTCAGTTACGTTGGCGATGGCAACAACGTCACAACTTCTTTAATGCATGTTTCGGCGCAACTGGGTTGGAACTTCATCGCTGCCACGCCCGAAGGTTACGATACAGACCCCACCGCCATCGAAATTGCCAAAGACATCGCAAAGAAAACTGGCAGTACCTTAACCTTCCTGCGTGACCCGCATGAAGCAGTAAAGGGCGCGCATGTAATTTATACTGACACTTGGACTTCGATGGGGCAGGAAGAAGAAACCGCCAAGCGTGAGTTAGTCTTCCCGCCTTATCAAGTGAATGCCCAGTTGGTGAGCGAAGCCGACAAAGACGCCATTGTTATGCACTGCCTCCCCGCGCACCGCAACCACGAAATAACCGATGAAGTCGCCGACGGTTCGCACTCGGTTATCTTTCAGCAGGCACACAACCGCTTGCACGCCCAAAAGGCAGTTCTCGCACGCTTGCTTCAAGTGGCATAAAAAAATAGAGAGCAAATGGAGATTGGGAAAACTAATTGCCAATCTTCATTTGTTGATTACCAGTTGCTAATCAACACACAGGACACAAATGAATACTCAAGACTTTATTAAAATTGAAGAACAATACGGTGCGCATAACTATCACCCTTTGGATGTAGTCATTGAACGTGCCGAAGGGGTCTGGGTTTACGATGTGGAAGGCAAAAAATATCTCGACTGTCTTTCGGCATACTCTGCCGTGAATCAGGGGCATGTTCACCCGCAAATTTTGAAGGCATTAATGGAGCAGGCGGGCAAGGTCACGCTCACTTCCCGCGCCTTCCGCAACGACCAGTTGCCCATGCTTTACAAAGAACTCTCCGAGATGACCGGCTACGAAATGTCTCTGCCGATGAACTCTGGCGCAGAAGCCGTGGAAACCGCCGTCAAACTTGCCCGAAAATGGGCGTATGTCGTCAAGAAAGTTCCGCGCCATCAGGCAGAAATTATTGTCGCCTCCAACAACTTTCACGGGCGCACCGTGACCATCGTTTCCTTCTCCACCGAACCCTCCTACCGCGATGATTTTGGACCCTTCACCCCAGGTTTTGTGACCGTCACCTACGGCGATGCCGAAGCCGTCGCGCAGGCAATCACGCCCAACACCGCCGCTGTTTTGCTGGAGCCGATTCAAGGCGAGGCGGGGGTCATCATTCCGCCCGCTGGGTATTTGAAGAAGGTGGCGGAAATCTGCAAGCAGAATAACGTCCTTTTTATAGCGGATGAAATTCAGACGGGGCTGGCGCGGACGGGCAAACTGTTTGCGGCACAGCATGACGGCGTGCGCCCCGATGTGACCATCATCGGCAAGGCGCTGGCGGGCGGGTTTTACCCCGTTTCGGCGGTGCTGGCAGATGAAGCCATTTTGGGCTTGTTTCAGCCAGGGGAGCATGGGTCAACCTTCGGCGGCAATCCGCTGGCGGCGGCTGTTTCTCGCGCGGCGTTAAAGGTCATCCGTGAAGAAAAACTGGCGGAGCGTTCTCAGCAATTGGGTGAATATTTTGTGGAGCAATTGAGCGAAATCTCCAGCCCGCATGTTAAAGAAGTGCGCGGGCGCGGGCTATTGATTGGCGTGGAACTCAAGCCCGAAGCAAAGGGCGCGCGCCGTTTCTGCGAGGCGTTGAAGGCGAAGGGTATTCTTGCCAAAGAGACGCACGACAACGTAATTCGCTTTGCTCCGCCGTTGGTCATAGACAAAGACACCATTGACTGGGCATTACCGTCCATTCGTCAGGTTTTGAATATGGCGTAATTTTTACCCCTAAAGGTCTTTAAGACCTTTAGGGGTTTTTTATATGGAGGCATGAAATGAATATTGGAATTCCAAAAGAAAGCAGACTTTTTGAATACCGTGTGGGGCTTTCGCCCGCCGGAGTCGAAATCCTTGTGCAAAGCGGTCACAAGGTTTTTATAGAGCATGATGCCGGTCTTCTCACAGGGTTTAGCGACGCCGACTATGAGAAAATTGGCGCAAAACTTGTTTTTTCTCCCGAAGAATCTTTTGGTCGCGCCGACTTGGTTTTGAAGGTAACGCGCCCAACTGAGCAGGAATTAAATTGGATGCGCCCCCGCACAATTTTGGCAGGTTTTTTACACCTGGCATCCAGCCAGCAAGACAAAGTAGACGCCCTGCTGGAAAAGAAAATTACCTCAGTTGCCTACGAGCAAATTCAGGCGCCCGATGGCTCTTTGCCCGTCTTGCGCCCGTTTAGCCAAATTGGCGGCGCAATGGTTGCCCAAATTGCCGCCCGCCTGCTGCAAAATAACTGGGGTGGAAAAGGTATTCTGATGGGCGGCGTGCCAGGCGTGCCGCCCGCCGAAGTGGTGATCTTGGGCGCGGGCATTGTTGGCGCCTCTGCTACGCAAATGTTTTTGGGCATGGGCGCACACGTCACCGTTTTAGATCAAAGCCTGGTTGCGCTGCAACGCATTTGGGATCGTTTTCCCTGCATCATCACTAAGTTATCCACCAGACGAAATATTGAACGCTCAGTGCTTTATGCGGATGTGGTCGTGGGCGCGGTGCTGTCACCCGGTCAGCGCGCACCTATTTTAGTCACCCGTGAAATGGTGCGCTCGATGAAACCGCGTTCTGTCATTATGGATGTCAGCATAGACGAAGGCGGCTGCGTGGAAACATCGCGCCCGTCCACGCATGAACACCCCGTTTTCATTGAAGAAAACATCCTGCATTATTGCGTACCCAACATCCCAGGCGCTGTGGCGCGTACCGCCACCCACGCTTTTGTCAATGCGGCAATGCCCTACATTATGGAAATGGCAGCGCTGGGCGTGGATGAACTTTTGAACAGCCCGTCCATTGAGCCTGCCATCGGCACCCACGACGGTCAGCTTCGCAACCTGGTGCGCCTCAACCCGCAGGAGATTTAAAATGAGCCTGACCAATATTTATCAATCACGCATCACCACCGCCGCCGAAGCCGTCCGGGTCGTTCAATCTGGACATCGCGTTTTTTTAACTGGCAATGTTTCCGTACCTCAAAAACTGCTTGCCGCTCTGGTTGAATACGCCCCGCTGGTTAACCAAGTTGAAGTTTGTCAGGCGCTGGCAATTGGCTCGGCAGATTATGTAAAGCCTGAAATGGAAGGACACCTGCGCGTAAACTCCATGTTTATCAGCGCCAATATTCGCAAGGCAATTCACGAAGGACGCGCCGATTTTACGCCCGTGCTTCTTTCTGAATTTCCCCTGCTTTTTAAACGCGGCATTCTGCCTTTGGATGTTGCCATGATTCACGTCTCGCCGCCGGACGAGCATGGCTTTTGCAGCCTGGGCGTTGAAGTTGGGCTAACCAAATCTGCCGCAGAATCGGCTAAGGTGATTATTGCCGAAGTAAACGAACAAATGCCGCGCACCCTGGGCGATTCCTTTATTCACATCAGCCGCTTAACGCATATTGTCCCTGTTAATTACCCCATTCCAGAATATATTATGGGGGAAGAAGGCGATGCAGAAGTGGTGGAAAAAATTGCCGGTCATGTCGCCAGTTTAATTCCAGACGGCGCAACCATGCAATTGGGAATTGGCGCCATTCCCGATGCTGTGTTGAAATATCTGTACGACAAAAAAGATTTGGGAATTCATACCGAATTATTTTCAGACGGCGTAATTGACCTGTTTAACGCCGGCGTGCTAACCAGTTCTCGTAAAACCATTCACCCAGGGAAAATTGTCGCGGGTTTTATTCTTGGCTCACAAAAATTATACAAGTGGGCGCACGACAACCCGCTGGTGGAAATGCACCCCACCGAATATGTAAACGACCCCTTTATTATCGCGCAAAATGACCGCATGGTATCCGTTAATTCCGCCATCGAAGTAGACCTCACTGGGCAAATTTGCGCTGACAGCATTGGTCCAAAATTGTATAGCGGCGTGGGCGGGCAGTTGGACTTTATTTACGGCGCTTCCCGCTCCAAAGGCGGCGTACCTATTATTGCCCTGCCCAGCGTTGCCACCCTGCGTGACGGCACAAAATTAAGCAAAATTGTGACCATGCTTAAACCTGGCGCAGGCGTAGTTACCACCCGTAACCACGTCCGCTTTGTCGTGACAGAACACGGCATCGCAGAATTATACGGCAAGACCATTCGACAGCGCGTTCAAGCGTTAATCAATGTGGCAGACCCGCAATTCCGCGAAGAACTTACCCGCCAGGCAAAAGCACAGAATTATATTTAAACGCCGCTTTTAGACCTGCCATCGTAATTTTTATTACAACACAAAAGGAATATTGTATGCGAAGAGCAAAAATTGTTGCCACCATTGGTCCCGCCTCAGAATCCGAAGAGGCGCTTGAAGCGCTTGTTAAAGCCGGCATGAATGTAGCCCGACTCAATTTTTCACATGGCACACATCAGGAACACGAAGCAAAAGTTACCCGAATTCGTGCAGTATCCAAAAAATTGGGGCAGCCAATTGGAATTTTGCAAGACTTGCAAGGACCAAAAATTCGTCTTGGCAACCTGCCTGCTCCCATTCAACTTTCAGTGGGCGAGCAGATCTGCCTTTATGCCACGCAAGATGTACCGCCCCAAACTGAACATACACTGCTGCCAGTGGATTTTCCAGAACTCTTCGACTCTGTGCAGGCAGGCGACAGACTTTTGTTGGATGACGGGCGGCTTGCACTTGAAGTGTATACTGCCGAAAAGCGCATCGTTCATGCAAAAGTTTTGGTTGGCGGTCCGCTCTCCTCACATAAAGGAATCAACCTTCCTGGCGTTAAACTCCGCATTTCTGGCTTCACCGAAAAAGATAAAGCCGATTTGGAGTTTGGCATCTCGCAGGGTGTAGATGCAGTCGCCATCTCTTTCGTCCGCAGCGCCGAAGACGTAAAAATTGTGCGCGCCGCAATGAATCAATTTGCCAACGGAAAATTTGTCATGCCGCTGCTGATTGCAAAACTTGAAAAGCCAGAAGCCATGAACGAGTTGGAAGCCATCCTCGACGTGGTGGATGGCGTGATGGTTGCGCGTGGCGACCTGGGTGTGGAACTGCCGCCAGAGCGCGTGCCATCCTTGCAGAAGCACATCATTCGCGCCGCCAATGCCCGCGCCAAGTTGGTTATCACCGCCACTCAAATGTTAGAGTCGATGATTCTCAATCCGCTACCCACTCGCGCCGAAGCATCGGA
>DYML01000102.1:0-5776 GCA_020721605.1 Anaerolinea thermophila | reverse complement strand
AAACTTGCCGAAGAAAATATAAAAAAATCCAAGTAGAAGTTTTTGAGGTATCTTCTTAAAAAACGGGAAATAGTGACAGTCACTTGTTTCGGGTGACTGTCACTTATTTTTCACTGGTGGCAATTAAAATTCCCAGCCCAATGAGCATCCCGCCGCTTAAAAAGAGCGGGGTAATTTTTTCGGCGAGGAACAGCCAGCCAAGCAGCGTACCCACAACCGGCTGGGCAAAAAATGTAAGCGAAGCCGCAGCGGCGGGTAATTCTGCAAAGGCGTAGTTCCACAAGAACATTGCAATTGCAGTGGAAACAATGCCCAAAAATAATAACCCAAAAATAATTGCAACGCTAATTTCGCCCACGCCCTGCGTTTGCACCTCCCACAGACCCAATAAAAAACTGGAAGGCAGCCCTCCTAAAAGCATGATTGCGCTGGACGTGAGCAGGTCGCCTGATTTTGAAACCTTGCGCACCAGCACCGAGTACAACGCCCAGGTGAGCGCTGCCGCCAGCAGGCTGAGGTTGCCCCAAAATAAAGTTGGAGAAAGTTCCGCTGTGCGTGGGTCTATGACTGCCAACACGCCCAAAGTGGAAATGATCAGCGCCAGAATGCCGCGCGGCGTGGTGCGCTCACCCAGCAAAAAAGGCGCAAAAATCAAAACGAAGGCGGGCGTGGCAGAAGTGACCAGCGACCCATTGGATGCGGTTGAAAGTTTTGTGCCAACAAATTGAAATCCAAGTGAAATGCCGTACCCCACAAAACCAACCAGCGCGCTTTTCCAAAAAAAGTTTTTGGCAGGCGTAGCGGTTTTTTTTTTACGAAAGTAAACCACCAGCCCCAATGCGGCTGCGCCCATTGCCAGCCGAATGGTTAATAGTGCAAATGGGGGAATTACTTCCAGTACAATTTTGCTAACAACGTACATGCCGCCCCAAATGGAAGCGGCGGCAATCCCTGCGAATACCCCGGCGAATGTATGATGTTTTTTCATGGTTTTCTGATTATACCGAACTCACTTATGGTTATGTTTGCGGCTGCCCAGTTTTATAAAAGCACAAATAAAACCGATTTTTTCGTTATAATCTTGATCCATGAAAATGATTAACTCTCGCCAAAATTTAATAAAACAAATACTTGCCGCGCTCGTTGGTGGATTTGTTCTCTTTATGGGTCTCACCCTCGTGTGGATGGTTGGCTATCAGTTGGCGTATGCGGGGCGAATTTTTCCTGGTGTTTCTGTTGCGGGAGTGAATGTCTCCGGTCTTTCACCTAATGACGCCGCCCTCAAGTTGAGCCAGACTCTTTCCTTTCCCATCACTGGCAAAATATTATTTCGCGCCGCAGATAAAATTTGGGTTGCATCGCCTGCCGAATTGGGCATGGTCTTCGACCCCTCTGCCAGCGCCCTGGCAGCCTATGAATTTGGGCGTTCTGGCGGCTTGTTTGGCGCACTTGCTGGGCAGGTTCGCGCTGTCAGCCTGGGGGGAGATGTTTCGCCCGTGCTGATTTTTGATCAGCGGGTGGCATATGCTTATTTGCAAAATATTGCATTGCTGGTTAATCAACCAGTTGTCGAAGCGAACCTGCGGCTTGAAGGCGCCAATGTTGTCACTCAGGCAGGGCAGGTGGGGCGTTTACTCAACCTGGATGCAACCCTCGTCTATCTTGGCTCACAATTACAATCCTTTCGAGATGGCGAAGTGCCGCTTGTCATTCAAGAAGCTGCCCCAAAATTGTTGGACGTTTCTTCCCAGGCAGATGCTGCGCGGCGTATTTTAAGTCAGCCGCTGACCATTGTTTTGCCCAATGCGGGCGATGGTGATCCAGGTCCGTGGACGTATGATATTCCAGTGGTTGCCAATATGCTGGCGGTTAATACCGTGAATGTCAATGGGCAGTTGGAATTGCAGGTTGGTTTAAACCCGCAAAATTTGCGCCTTACCCTGAATGAACTCAAAACCTATGTAGACCGCCTGCCTGCCAATGCCCGTTTTATTTTTAACGACGAAACCAGTCAGATCGAACCTATTTCTGCTTCTACGGTGGGGCGCGTGATGGATGTGGATGCCAGCATTCTCGCCATTAACGAATCTCTATTGCGTGGCGAGCATACGGTTGCACTCAGCGTTTCAGAAACACAACCGCCAGTCACCGATACCGCCATCGGCGCCGATTTGGGCATCATACAGCAAATTAGCGCCCACACAACTTACTTTTATGGCTCAAGCAGTGAGCGCATTCAAAACATTGTTGCAGCCTCAGCGCCTTTTCATGGCGTGTTGGTGGCGCCCGGTGAGACCTTCTCCATGGGAAATGTTTTGGGCGATGTTAGCCTGGAAAATGGGTTTGCCGAAGCGCTCATTATTTATGGCGGGCGCACCATTAAAGGAGTGGGCGGCGGCGTATGTCAGGTCAGCACCACCCTGTTTCGGACTATGTTTTTTGCCGGCTACCCCATTGTTGAACGCTATTCTCATGCCTATCGTGTTTCTTATTATGAAAAGACCGCCAGCAACGATATTGATCCCAACCTGGCAGGCTTGGACGCCACAGTCTACTTTCCACTGGTAGATTTTAAATTTGCCAACGATACGCCATATTGGATGTTGATGGAAACCTATGTGGACGTGAGCGCCCGTACCCTAACCTGGAAGATATACTCCACCTCTGACGGGCGTAGTATCACTTGGGAAACAACCGGACCCACCAACGTGGTTGCTGCGCCAGCCCCCATTTTTGAAGAAAACGTAGAACTGGAACCAGAGGAAATTAATCAAATTGATTACCCAGCGCAAGGCGCAGACGTAAATGTAACGCGCACGGTTTGGCGTGGCGGGCAAATTTACTTCTCAGATCAGTTTCAAACCCATTACCAACCCTGGTCGGCGGTTTGCGAATATGGACCTGGCACAGAAGACCCCATCAAAGCCGCCAAAAGAAACGAAATTTGTCTGCCGCCGAACACATAAAAACTCTGGCTATTTACGGGTGCATGGTTGGGTTGTTTAATTGGTGCGCACTTCACTTCATCTGAAACCATTGACCGCCGATTAAAAAAACAGCCAACATCTTCGAGAAAGCCCCATTCTTCAAATTTTTGAAAATCCCCCCGTTGGATTTCAGCATTATAAATGGTACAATTTTACAAAAAGGAGAACACATGGTCAGTTCAGAATTGCTTGAAATTTTACGATGTCCAAATTGTGTGCGCGAAAAAGACGGCATACTTGTGTTACATAAAGATGCCTGGCTTGTATGCCAGGATTGCGGGCGTAAATACCCAATTGTAGATGACATACCTGTCATGTTAATTGACGAAGGGGATAAATGGATTAACACAGCCCAGGATTCACTGCCTGTTCCACCGCCTGCCAAATAAATGCAAGACCTACTGGCTGAATTAACCAGTGGAGATGACGAGCGGGCAGAAAAATCTGTTTTCAAAATCGTCCAATTGGGCACGGCGATTATTCCAGACTTGTTGAATTTAACACGCGCACAGGCAGTAGATTCGCGTTGGTGGGCAGTGCGTGCGCTTGCCGCATTCCCCAACCCCCAGCCCGAAAATCTAATTCCACTTCTCTACGACTCTGCTCCTGAAGTGAGGGCTGTTGCTGCGCTCGCCTTGTGTCATCATCCACACCAAAACGCAGTTGCAGCATTGATCAAAACCCTCGCCGACAGCGACCCGCTCACAGCGGGATTGGCAGGCAAGGCGTTGGTAAAAATTGGCAGCCCTGCGGTGCCAAGCCTGCTTGGCGTGGCGCAAGATGCGCCGACAGGCATTCGCATTGTGGCATTGCGCGCCCTGTCCGAAATTGGCGACCATCGCGCTATTCCTTTGATGATGAAATGTACCAGCGAAGACTCGGCAATTTTGCAATATTGGGCGCAGGAAGGCTTAAACCGACTTGGGCTTAATATGGTATATCTTATGCCTTGAGGTATGACTAAGAATGAAGCGATTTGAATTTTTGAAAAAAATAAAACTTCCCAGCACTGGCGGTTTTTCGATAGGAAAAACGCTTTTTTGGGGCGTAACTCTGGCATTGGCGGTTGCTCTATTTTTCTTTACGCGTGATTTCACCGCCTGTTGGACTTTAACAGGTTTGCCAGGTTTAACGCCCAATCATTGCAGCGAAACTTCCGCCCTGACCCAATTTAACCCAGAAGGCACACCGATCACCGTAGAAGAAGCTCCGGTGCTTGCTCCGCCTGTTTCCGCCCCGGAAGTTGAACTGCCTTCCGCCTGGGACGGAGCCAGCCGCATCAATATTTTGTTTATTGGTCTCGACTATCGTGAGTGGCAGCAAGATGACGGTCCGCCGCGTTCCGACACGATGATTCTTTTTACGGTAGACCCGCTTACAAAAACCGCCGGCATGTTATCTATTCCGCGTGATTTGTGGGTAAATATTCCAGGCTTTGGATACAGCCGTATTAATACTGCATATCCCAGCGGCGAAGGCGCTCAATTGCCTGGCGGCGGTCCTGGGCTTGCCATGAAAACTGTGGAACAACTGCTGGGCGTGCCAGTTCAATATTATGCCCAAATTGATTTCAACACCTTTGTGGATTTGATTAACATGCTGGGTTGCATTACCGTCATCCCCGAAGAAACCCTGATACTCGATCCTGTGGGGAGCGGTCCCGACCATGTTCGCATCACCGCCGGCGGCGAGCGTGAACTTTGCGGTTGGAAAGTTCTTGCGTATGCCCGTACTCGCAAAACCGAAGGCGGTGATACAGACCGATCCCGCCGTCAGCAGCAGGTTATTTTTGCCCTTCAGCAAAAAATATTTAACCCCGAAACATTTCCATCATTAATTGCGCAAGCGCCTGAAATGTACTTTCAACTTCAAAATGGTATTCATACCAATATGCCGTTTGAAGACGCCGTAAAATTGGCTGTGCTTGGCAAGGATATTGCCCCGTCCAGCATAAAAACAGGTGTGATAGATACGAGCATGGTCACATTGGATAACACAGTCCTCGCCGGACAGGCTGCCAGTGTAATGAAACCCATCGCAGATAAAGTTCGCATTTTGCGTGATGAAATATTCACATCAACCGGACCGCTCAGCCCTCTGGCTGTTCCATCCAACAATACCGACATCAACCTACTCGTGCAGGAAATGCGCGCCGAAGAAGCCCGCGTGAGAGTTGTAGACGGCACTTTTACCCCAGGGTTAGACCAACGCGCTGGCGCATACTTTCAGGCACAGGGCATGAACGTCACCGAAGTTGGCGCAGCAGATGCCATATATAGTTCAACTGTGGTGGTTATCTATGGACCAAAATTATACACATTGCGCTATCTGCAGGGTGTATTTGGAATTTCGCACACGCAAATTCGATTTAATCCCGACCCTGGCTCTACGGTAGATATTGAAATTCGCCTGGGGTCTGACTTGGCAGCAAGTATTCCGTAACCCGATCTGTATAATAAAAAAAACCATCTCTTATAAGAGATGGTTTTTTTTATTGACGAAGAATTACGCCCAACCCTGATTGTGAATAAAATCGGTAATGAGTGGGAGTTTTATATCCTGACCTTGATATGCCTGATATGCCCACCAAAGCGTAATTAAGAAAAGAATGGAACCCAACCCAAGGGTGAGGGTTGAAACAACCGTGAGCGCCACAGTTGCAATAATGGACTGCACGGCATTAAATTTTATATAGGGACGACTTTTTTTATCTTCCATAAGAAGAGCAACCACAGCAAGCAAAGGAATAATATAACCTAGCATTGCCCATAGTTTGTCGTCACTTGAAA
>DYML01000004.1:21437-43636 GCA_020721605.1 Anaerolinea thermophila | reverse complement strand
AATCCAGCGGCAGGGATTCGACTTCGCCGAGGGTGTACGAAAGCCAATGACCGAGGTTGTGGAATCCTTCGAAGGGGAGATTCAATCCGCCGCCCAACACCGAGAGCGCCGCCAAAACCATCAGAGGGACAGTCATCACCTTGGGGCTTTCCTCCGCGTGTGCGGCGGCTTCGGTGCGGGACTCGCCGAAGAAGACCATCCAGATTTGGCGTCCCATGTAAAAGGCGGTGAAAAAAGCCGCGATGGTCAGCAGCCAGTAAACGGCGGGGAAGTGCAGGCGGGCATCCAACAGAATTTCATCCTTCGACCAGAATCCTGCGAAGGGGAAAATCCCAGCCAGCGCCAGCGTGCCGACGATGTAGAGCCAGAAGGTCACGGGCATCGTCTTGCGAAGTCCGCCCATGTTACGCATATCGCCTGGATCAAAAACTTCGTGACTGTGCCCCTTCCCTTCTTTCCTTTTACTTTTTACTTTCTCCAAGTGATGATGTCCGCGCTCCAAGCCGAGGATGACAGAACCAGCCGAGAGGAAGAGCAACGCCTTGAAGAAAGCGTGCGTGATGAGGTGGAACATGCCCGCCGTGTACGCGCCCATGCCGACCGCCGCGACCATGAAGCCAAGTTGCGAAACGGTGGAATACGCCAAAACTTTTTTGATGTCATATTGACCGACGGCAATCGTCGCGGCGAAAAGCGCGGTGATCGCGCCCGTCATCGCCACCAGATATTGCGCGGCGGGAGCGGTCGTGTAAATCGGTGCGGATCGGGCGACGAGATACACGCCAGCCGTGACCATCGTGGCGGCATGAATCAACGCCGAAACGGGGGTGGGACCCGCCATCGCTTCTGGCAGCCAGACATAGAGCGGAATCTGCGCCGACTTGCCCGCCACGCCCAAGAGCAGGAATAGCGTAATCGCCACCGTCAGCGGGGAGTTGATTGCGGAGAGCAAACTCGCGCCCAGAAAGACATCATCAAATTGAAGCGAGCCAAAATTCCAAAACATCAGGAAGGCGGCAATCAAAAATCCGAAGTCACCAATACGGTTGGCAATGAACGCCTTGTTGCCCGCATCCGAATTTGCCCACGACGGACGTCCGAGCGTATCCATCTCGAACCAGAAGCCGATCAGCAGGAAAGAACAAAGCCCCACGCCTTCCCAGCCGACGAAGAGCATCAGGTACGAGTCGCCGCTGACTAAAATCATCATCGCGGCGATGAACAGGTTGAGGAAAATAAAGAAACGCGCGAAGCGTCCCTCCTGATGTTTGAAGCGCACATCCTCGTGCATGTATCCGATGGCGTAGATGTGAATCAACGTGCCGACTGCCGAGACGACCAGCATCATGGTGGTCGAGAGCGAGTCAATGCGGAACGTCCAGTCGAGATTGAGCGCGCCGATGTGAATCCACTCTGCGAGCCGCCAGCGCATGACCTCGCCATGATTGAGCGCGAGCGCATACGTCAGCAAAGCGGAGACGACAAACGCCGCGCCCGAAGCCAGACTCGCCACCGTGCCAATCGTTTTTTCGCTGAAGCGTTTGCCGAAGATCAAGTTAATCAGCAAGCCTGTCAGCGGGGCAAAGACCAGCCACGGGGCGAGGGAAATGATTGTTTCGCTAAAATACATAAGTTCTCCGAAAATAGTGAGAAGTGAGAAGTAAAAAGTGACAGGTAATTACTTCCACTTCTCACTTCTTACCTTTTACTTTTATCCCTTCAAAGAATTCATCTCATCAATATTGATATTCTTCTTCGTCTTGAAAATCTCGACGATCAGCGCAAGTCCCACAGCCACTTCTGCGGCGGCAACGGCAATGACGAAAAAGACGAAGATTTGTCCATTGAAAAACGCTTCGCCTTTGGCGATCTCCCACGAACGCCCGAAGGCGACGAAGGCGAGGTTTGCCGCGTTGAGCATCAACTCGATGGACATGAAAATCACCAACGGGTTGCGGCGGATCAGCACGCCCAATGCGCCGATGGTGAACAGGATTGCAGAAAGGATGATGTAGTAATCAGTTGAGATCATGGCTTGTCAAAGGCTTGTGATTGGTAAATGGTAATTGGTAATTTCGTTACCAATTACCATTTACCAATTACGAATTACTCGTTTTCGCCCTTGCTCCTTTTTCTTTTTTGGCTAAGACAATCGCGCCGACCATTGCGACCAACAGCAGAATGGACGTGACCTCGAACGGCAGCAGGAACTTGTCAAAGAGGGTCATCGCCATTTCGCGCAGATTTTCCATTGAGTTTGTGGCGGCGTCTGGCGCAGTGATGACGGTGTCCAGTTTGGCGCGGGCAAAGATCAGGTAGACTGATTCAACGGTCAGCGTGAGCGCCAGAAGGAAAGCCAGTGGTTTCTGCCACGACAGGGCGTCGGGAGCGGTCATCTGCTCCGCGCCGAGCAACATGATGACGAAGAGGAACAGCACCATAATCGCGCCCGCATACACGGTGATCTGCGACATGGCAATGAACGGCGCACCGAGCATCAGGTAGAAGACCGCCACCGTGATAAAGTTCAGCACGAGGAACAATGCCGAATAAATGGTGTTACGGCTGAATAACATACCCAACGCACTAGCAATGGCAACGAGGGAGAGGACGAGGAAGACAATTAGTTCAGAGGTCATGGCAACCTTGGGTAATTGGTAAATGGTAATTAGAGGTTGGCAATTACCATTTACTAATTACTATTTACTATTTACTAGGATTTTTCATTTCTGGCACCGAGCGGTTATACACGCCAGGCTCCACCTTGCGCGGGGAGGACATATCCGCAGAGGGGGCGGGGTCGAGAAGTTTCTCTTTGGGATAAATCGCGTCGCGGCGGTCGGTGTAGGCGAGTTCGTAATTGTCGCCGAGGGTGATCGCTTCGGTGGGACAGGCGTCCTCGCAGAAACCGCAGTAGATGCAGCGCATCATGTTGATTTCATAGGTCGAGGCGTAGCGCTCTCCAGGCGAGAAACGTTTTTCATCGGTGTTTTCGGCGGCTTCAACAAAGATCGCATCCGAGGGACAGGCTGCGGCGCAAAGCGAACAGCCGATACATTTTTCAAGACCATCTTCATAACGGTGCAGGATATGACGCCCGCGAAAGCGCGGACGGACTTCGCGTTTTTCTTCGGGATATTGAATGGTTACAGTCGGCTCGAACAAAAAGGAGCGGAGCGTTTCGGCAAGTCCGCGCCCAAGTTCGATGACGGGATCAAATACGCCCATGGGATTTTCTCCTCAAATCACGATAAATAAAGACTACCGCAATCAACGCGCTGATGATGGAAAGCGCGGGAATGGCATACAAATAAAGTTGGTTGTCGAATTCCTGTGCCAGCAAAATTCCAGTGGCGGTGATGAAGGCGGTCACAAAAGACAGCGGAAGCAAAACCTTCCAGCCAAAGGACATCAAACGGTCGTAGCGGATTCGGGGCCAGGTGGCGCGAATCCAAATCATGCCGAAGAGCAGGACGATCACTTTCAACAGCAAATAGATGGGGCCGAGGAACCAGGCGCGATCCACGCTGAGGAAGGTGTCCTTCAAAAACCAAATCTCGCGGTAGCCGCCGAAGAAGAGCGTGGCGGCGATCATCGAGATCACGATCATCTTCTGGTATTCCGCCATGAAGAAGAGCGCGAACTTCATTCCTGAATATTCCGAGTGATAGCCAGCGGTCAACTCCTGTTCGGCTTCGGGCATGTCGAACGGGGCGCGGTTGACCTCTGCCAGCGTGACGATCAAAAAGATGAACGCGCCCACAGGTTGAATCACGGCGAACCACATGTCTTTTTGAGCGGTCACAATTTCATTCAAGTTCATCGAGTTGCCCATGACAACGGCAATCGCAAAACATAATCCAAGCGAAAGTTCGTACGAAATCATCTGCGCCGTGGCTCGCACACCGCCCAGCATGGCATATTTGTTATTGCTTGACCAACCCGCCAGCACGATTCCGTACACCGCAATCGAGGCGATGGATGTCAGGTACAACACGCCCACGTTGAGATTTGCAACGTAAAGGGTGATCGTGCGCCCGAACAAATTGAACGAAGTCCCCAGCGGAATCACCGCCGCCAGAATCAGCGACGGCACAACCGTCAGCACGGGCGCGAGCAAAAACGCAACTTTGTACACCCGCGAAGGAGTCAGTTCCTCTTTGAAGATCAACTTGACCGCGTCCGCAATTGGTTGAAGCAAGCCCTGATAGCCCGCGCGGTTGGGACCCACCCGAACCTGAATCCGCGCCAAGGCTCGGCGTTCGTACCAGGTCAGGTAGGCGAATCCAACCAACAGGATGAGGCACAGAACCAGTCCTTTGATTACCCATTCAAGCCAGAAAGTCCAATCCATAAAAAATCCTCATTTACCACAATTACCAATTACGAATTACTAACTGGTAATTGGTAAGTAGTAATTGGTAATTACTTGACCTTCGCCACAACTGGTTCGTGAATCGCAATGCCCATGCTGCGCGGAACCAGCGCCACGCCCGTCGAGATGGTGTCGTCGAGTTTGAGGGTCGCCTCGGCTTTGACTCCATCCAAATTGATTTTCACCTTCGCGCCTGCTTCCAGCCCGAGATTTTTCGCGGTGGATGGGTGAAGCGTGACCGAGGCTTCACCAACTCGTCTATCGAGCAACTGCGCGGGATTAACTGTCACACCGCGGTCATACAACTTGCTAACAGGAACAGCCAGCAGTTCATTTTCTTTGGGACGAAGAGCCGCTTCTTTTCTAATCTTTGAGATGTGAACCGCTCCCCCAGCTTGGGCGGTCGGGACAAGTTGGACTCCCAGCCCCTGCGTGTTCCCGTAGGTCGTGCCACCGTAATACAAGTCACCGCGCCCAACGATGGGAAATTGACCACGCACCTCGGCGAGTTTTTCGTAACTCAGATCGGCAAAGGCTTCAAGCGAATTTGCGAGGATGTCGAAGACGACAGAAACAGACGACCCTTCGAGGATGACGCCCATGCCTTTGGCAACCTGTGAGGTGATCGCGAAATCGGGCTTGGTTTCACCCTTGGGCGGGACGGCGGCGTAGAACCTTTGCACGCGGCGTTCGCCCGATGTGAAAGTTCCTTCGCGTTCTGTGAATGCCTGTGCGGGGAAAACCACATCCGCAATTTCGGTCGTCGCGGTTTCGAGGATATCCTGCACGGCGACGAACTTCGCGCCTTTGAGCGCCTTCGCCAACGCGGGATCATCGCCCACAGGGTCAGCGCCGACGATGTAAACCGCCTTGCCCTTGAGCGCCTTTTCCAGATCAGGTTCGGGGCGGAAACCAACCTCCCACGCGCCCTGGTCGTTGACTCTCTGCCAGACACCCACCAAACCATTATTCGGCTTGCCGATGTGCTCGGTCTCTTTCAAAAGTGTGGCGCAAGCCGAAGCCAGCATGGATGAGCCGTTCAAGCCAAGTCCTTCGCTGCCGAAGAACACGATCGCATTCTTCGCCTTCGCAAACTCGTCTGAGATTTTGGTCTTCCTGCTGAAATCGTTGACCGTTTTGACTTCATCGCCATACGCATAGCGGATGACGTACTTCGCAAATTTATCCAGCTTGGTCTCGCGTGGATTCGCCACAATCAGCGTCGCGCCACGGTCAGCGGCTTGTTTGATACGCAGCCACCAGATCGGCGCTTCCTGATACAAATCCGAAGCCACCACGAGGATGGCGTCACCCTTGCCCATCTCGCCGATGTTCGTCCCCTGCCCCACGCCCACCAGCGGGGTGATGTCACCGCCGCCCATATCGGAATACAAAATGGCTTTGCCGCCCGCCGTATCCGCCAGTGACTTCAAATTGAACAGGTCTTCATTTGCCAATCTTCCCGAAGCCAGCACAACAAAATCCTTTTTATATTTGACAAAGTTCTCAGCCGCGAGATTGACAGCCGCGCTCCATGACCCACGCGCCAGCTTTTCCTCTTTCCTGACGAGGGGCTTGGTCAGCCGCTTCTTGCTTTCGGTGTAGTGATAGCCCGCGAAGCGTCCCTTATCACACAGCCAGATTTCGTTGACTTCCTCATTCTGACGCGGCATGACACGCTTGATGACGATGTCGCCGCCAGCCTTTGCCTCGCGGCGCGTATTGAGCGTGGTGTTGCACCCGACGGGACATTGCGTACAAATCGAAGCCTGCGCCTTGAGTTCCCACGGGCGCGCGCCGAAGCGGAAGTCCGCAGTGGTCAACGCGCCGACGGGACAAATATCGGTGGTGTTGCCTGAGAAAACAGAATCAAACCCAGGGGTGGATAAAGAAACGATTTGGGTATTGCGCCCGCGTTCGTCAAATCCCAAAACGGCTTCGCCCGCCACCTCATCCTGAAAGCGGATACAACGCGCGCATTGAATACAGCGCTCGCGGTCGAGCCAGATCAACTCGCCGAGGGGAACCTGCTTTTCGAGATGATTTTTCTCGTCGTAAATAAATCGGCTCTGGCTGGAGCCAAACGCCATCGTCAAATTTTGCAGCGGACATTCGCCGCCCTTGTCGCAAACGGGACAATCCAGCGGGTGTGAAGTGAGCAAAAATTCCAGTGTGCCGCGCTGACCATCCTTCGCCTTGTCGGAGATGGTCATCACGACCATGCCCTCTGAAACGCGGTTGGTGCAGGCGGTTTCGAGTTTGGGCATGAACTGAATCTTGGGCAACCCGTTCTCGATCACCGCCTGACCCGTTGCGCGGTCGAGCATCGGGCGTCCGATCTCGACCAGACACATGCGGCACATGCCCACAGGCTCAAGTTTCGGGTGATGGCAAAAAACGGGAATATCAATCCCCACCGACTTTGCGGCGTCTACAACCGTAGTCCCTTCGGGTACGACGGCGGTTACTCCATTAATTGACAGCGTTACTTGTTTACTCATCCATGCTCCGACTAATCCTGAATTTCTTCCTTGTCCACGCCAGCCTGTTTGAGAATTTCGCGCAGGGTTCCCTGCGGCAGGTCTTTGCGATGAAAAGGAACCACAACCCTTCTTCGGGTTTCAGGATGGAAATAAATTCGATGACTGCCTTTGCTCCTGTCGAGAACAAAGCCCTTCTTTTCGAGGATTTTGATCACCTGCTGCGGCGTGAGGGATGGAAATTTAGGCATTGGCAGGAATGGTCAGTGTGTATTCAAAAACTTCATTTTCAGTCGGGACTTCATCGCCATGCGCCTGCAAACTCTCCACATAAAGTTCAATGGCTTCCCGCGCCATGCTCATCGCCTCTTCCAATGTTTCGCCAAACGTAACGCAACCAGGCAGGGACGGCACAGTCACAGTAAAACCGCCTTCCGCTTCCTTGCGAAGTAATACGCGATAACTCAAAGCGTTCATTTTGTTTCTCCAGTCTCAATCCAACTTATCACTTTTTACCGCTCTTTTAAAATCCTGCGGAAATCTTTCAATCCCCGTCACCACCGCCATCGTGGAAAATTCACCAAGCGGACACAGGCACTTGCCTTGCATTTGCTTTGCCACGTTGAGCAGCAAATCCACATCGGCTTGCGCACCCTTGCCCGAATGAATCCGATCCGTGATGTTCTTCATCCAGTAGGTACCTTCGCGGCAGGGCGTGCATTTTCCGCAGGATTCATGTTTGAAGAAATGAATCGTCTTGTTGATAATCCACTCCACGCTGACGGTGTCATCAATCACGATGACCGAAGCGGAACCCAGTTCCGAGCCGAGCGCACGGACAGCGGCGTAATCCATGCGCGTGTCGAGGACTTTATCGTCCACCGCAATCATCGAAGATGACGCGCCCGCTGGCATGATGACTTTCACAGAACGACCATCCAAAATTCCGCCGCCGTGTTCGTAAATCAATTCGCGGAATGTGGCGCCGAAGGGCAATTCATAATTTCCAGGTTTGCGCACGCGCCCCGAAAGCGAGAAAATTTTCACGCCCGCGCTGTCGCCTGTGCCCATCGCCTTGTACCAGTCCGCGCCATTGGCGAGAATCATCGGCACGTTGGTCAATGTTTCCACATTGTTGATCAGCGTCGGCTTGCCGTACAAACCAACCAAGGCTGGAAACGGCGGACGCACACGCGGTTGTCCGCGCCTGCCTTCGAGTGATTCGAGTAACGCCGTCTCTTCGCCGCAAATATACGCGCCCGCGCCAAGATGGGTATAAATTTTCAGGGAATAATCTGTGCGAAAAAGATTCTCGCCGAGATACCCAGCCTTTTCCATCTCGGCAATTTTTTCATCGAGCAGGGCGGCAATCTGCCAGGATTCACCGCGCAAGTAAACGTACGCCACATTCGCGCCGACGGCGTAGGACGCAATCGCCAAGCCTTCCAAAAATTGCAGCGGATTGTGTTCCATAATCTCGCGGTCTTTGAACGTGCCAGGCTCAGACTCATCCGCGTTGGCGACGACATAATGCGGGAACGTCTTGTTGTCAATAAACGACCACTTCGTACCCGTCGGGAAGCCCGCGCCGCCGCGTCCGCGCAAACCAGAACTCTTGACCAACTCGGTCACTTCGGCGGGCTTCATTTTGGTCACAGCATTTTTGAATGCAGCAAATCCACCGTTCTTTTTGTAGACGGTCATCTTGTGAATGTCGGGAATTTCTCGATGTCGTAAAAGGATATGTGTCATAGGTTTTTGGTAAATGGTAATTGGAGATTGGTAATTACTAATTACTAATCTCCGCCCTTCAACGCCTCGATCAACTCCAGCGTTTTATCCACGGTCATATTTTCGTGGTATTTGATTCCATCAGGACCCTGGGTTTGGAACAGCGGAGCCTTGTCACAGCCCGCGAGGCATTTCACTTCTTCGAGCGTAATCAAGCCATCGGGCGTGGTTTCACCGACTTTGATTCCGAGATTGCCGCACAGGTTTTGCAGGAACTCATCCGCGCCGCGCAACGCACACGGTAAATCGGTGCAAACTTGCATTCGATATTTGCCAGCCTTCTCATCGTGATACAAGGTGTAGAAACCGACAATCGAAGCGACTTCGGTTTCGGTGATTTCCAAAATCTGCGCGATGTCCTGCATGGCGGCTTTATTAACGTAGCCTTCCTCACGCTGGGCAAGATACAACAGCGGCATGACCGCCGAGCGCCTGCCCTCAGGCGGATACTTGGACAGGATTTGTTTGACTTCCTTAGAATGGTTTTTTATCAGGCTCATGTATGGCTCTCTTAAAACCACAAAGTATCACAAAGTAGCACAAAGGTTAAAACCAAAAAGTTTTCCTTCGTGACCCTTTGTGTCCCTTCGTGGTTAATCATTTTCATCTATCAATATCGCCGAGGACAATATCTACGGAAGCGAGGATGGCAACCAGATCAGCAACCAGATGTCCCTTCACGATTTCTGGCAACACAGCAAGATTATCAAATGACGGAGTCCGCATGTGAACGCGGCGCGGCTTGGGTCCGCCATCGCCCGCGAGCAGCACACCCAACTCGCCGCGTGGAGATTCAACCGCGCTGTAGATCGAAGCGTCAGGCGCAGGGAATCCTTCCGTCCACAACTTGAAGTGGTGAATCAACGCCTCCATGCTGACCCCAATCTCGGAGCGCGGCGGCGGGACAAACTTGCGGTTTTCCGAGTGGACAGGTCCAAACGGCAGTTTGTTCAACGCCTGCTCGATAATTTTCAACGACTCGCGGAATTCCTGCATACGGACGAGGTAACGGGCGTAGGTGTCGCCTTCGGTCAGCACGGGGACGTTGAAGTCATATTGTTCATATCCCATGTACGGGCGGGATTTGCGCAAGTCCCAATTTACGCCAGAAGCGCGGAGCATGGGACCCGTCACCCCGTAGGAGAGGGCGGTCTTCACGTCCAAAATTCCCAGCCCCACCATGCGATCAACAAAAAGCGGATTCTTGGTCAAGAGGGTTTCGTATTCGTCAATGCGCTTCGGAAAAATCTTGAGAAAATCGCGCACGGCTTTTTCAAACTCAACAGGCACGTCGCGCCACACACCGCCAGGGCGGATGTAGGTCGTCATCATGCGCTGACCTGAAACCAGTTCGAAGATGTCGAGGATTTGCTCGCGCTCGCGGAAGCAGTACAGGAACATGGACATGGCGGCGAGGTCAAGCCCCACACTGCCGAGCCACACCAGATGTGAGGCGATGCGCTGCAACTCGACGAGAATCACACGAATCGCCTGTGCGCGGACTGGCACATCGAGGTCAACCAATTTTTCAACTGCCATCACATACGCCAGATTGTTGCCCATCGGATTCATGTAATCAAGGCGGTCAGTCATCACTTCCGCCTTTTGATAGGTCTTGGCTTCCATGTTCTTTTCGATACCCGTGTGCAAATACCCGATATCGGGGATGCAGTTGATAACCGTTTCGCCGTCCAGTTCAAGCAACAGGCGCAGAACGCCATGCGTGGACGGGTGCTGCGGACCCATGTTCAGCAGCATGGTCTCCCCCGTCAGCGCGCGCTCCGAGACGAGATGTTTGAATTGTTCGATGCTAACTTCTTCAATCTGAGTCATAAATATTCCTTAAGACTGACACGGACTCCAACGACTCCTGTCGTTGGTCAAAAGTCAGGACGCGAAGCGTTTGACTCCATTGCGTTCTATTCCTTCGGACTCGGTTTCTGCACACGAATCTCGTCAAAGTTAAAAGTGAACTGCGGCTCTTCGTAACCCAGCGGAAAATCACGCCGCAGCGGATGCCCTTCCATGCCTTCGGGAGTCAAAATACGGCGCGGGTCGGGATGCCCTTCAAACTCGACGCCGAACATGTCGAGGAGTTCGCGTTCGCGCCAATTCGCCACGGCGTACACCCCTGTCACCGTCGGGACTTTTGGATTGTCCCCGTTAACTGGGACTCTGATCTGCACCGATAGATTTTTTGCAATCGAAGTCAGTTGATAGACGACGTGAAAACGCGGAGTCTGTTGCGGGAAATAATCCACCGCGTTCAAGACCGAGAGCAGTTCAAAATGATGTTCATCGCGCAAGAGAGTCAGCGCTTCCACGATCTGCTCAGACTTGACAAACAAATGTGCTTCGCCGCGAAATTCTTCCAAAGTCGCGCCGAACTTTTCCTGAATAATTTTTACAATGGGTTCCAGTTTTATATCCATAATCTCTGCCCCGTCATTATCCGTATTTCTCAGCCAAATCCTTAAACTTCTCGCCCTTCACTTTTTCGTACAACGTCAGCACACCGTGAATCAAAGCCTCAGGGCGCGGCGGACAACCCGCCACGTACACATCCACAGGGACAACTTCATCCACGCCCTGAAAGATGGCGTAGTTATTGAAGACGCCGCCGCACGAGGCGCAGTCGCCCATCGCAATCACCCACTTCGGTTCGGGCATCTGGTCGTACAGTCGGCGCAGGACGGGACCCATTTTCTTCGAGACGCGCCCCGCCACGATCATCAAATCCGACTGGCGCGGACTGGCACGCATGAGTTCCATGCCGAAGCGGCTCATGTCGTAGTTTGAAGCCTGAGCCGCCATCATTTCAATCGCGCAGCACGCCAGCCCAAAGAGCATGGGCCACATGGCATTCGTCCGCGACCAATTGACTACATTTTCAAGCGTGGTGGTGACCACGCCCATATCTCCAAGTTTTTGCTCTACTCCCATTCCAAGGCTCCTTTTTTCCAGGCATACACATACCCAACCGTTAAGATGGCAAGGAACACAACCATTTCAATCCAGCCGAAAATTCCCAGTTGCCGAAAAGCAATTGCCCAGGGCAAAAAGAAAACCACTTCGATGTCGAAGAGGATGAACAGCACCGCGATCAGGTAAAAGCGGATGGGCAATCGCCGCGTGCCTTCACCGAACGGGGTGATACCCGATTCGTAGGGAATGGATTTTTCGGCAGTATGCTTTTTGGGACCAAACAATTCCCCCAGCCCAATCGCGGCAAACGCGATAAACGTGGCGACCCCAATCATAACTGCAATGGCAATGTATTCCAAAAGCATAAACGCCTCTTGATATGTGAAAATTAGGACATACTTTGTCCAGTATATCACAAGTGTTTTGCAAAGGGGAGGGGAAAAGATAGGGCGGGTCTAAGCCCGCCCTACAAAAATTAATCGCCCAAATAATCGCGCAAATCACGGCTGCGGGCGGGGTGACGCATCTTCCGCAGCGCCTTCGCCTCGATCTGCCGCACCCGCTCGCGGGTCACATTAAAGTAGTGGCTCACCTCTTCCAGCGTATGCTCTTTTCCATCGCGCAAGCCAAAGCGCAGTTCCAGCACCTCGCGCTCGCGGTCGGAGAGGGATTCGAGCGCGTGCTGAACCTGCTCGCGCAGCATGTCGCGCGCAGCGACATCCATCGGAGAGGGCGCGTCTTCATCTTCAATAAAATCGCCGAGTGAGCTGGAATCTTCATCGCCCACTGGACCTTCAAGCGAAATTGGTTCCTCCGCCGAGCGCAGAATGCGGGTCACTTTTTGTGTGGCGATGTCAAGGCGCTCCTGCAATTCAGGTTTGATCGGTTTATTTTCAGCGCGTGCGCGCAAAACCGTCTGCACATCTGCCGCAGAAAGATACCCAATTTCCAAAGCCAGTTCTGTCTTGTTCGGGTCTCTACCCAAAACTTGCGTTAAGTGGCGTTGCGCGCGCAAAATACGCGAGATGGATTCAAACAAATGGACGGGGATTCGAATCGTGCGCGCCTGTTCGGCAATCGAACGGTTGATGGATTGGCGAATCCACCAGGTGGCATAGGTGCTGAACTTAAAGCCGCGCCTCGGGTCAAATTTGCCGATGGCTCTCAGCAAGCCCATGTTGCCCTCTTGAATCAAATCGAGCAGCGACATGCCGCGCCCAAGATAGCGTTTGGCAACGCTCACCACCAACCGCAGGTTGGCGCGGATGAGCGACTGGTTGCCATCCACTGCGCGGGCATGAATGGCGTCCATTTCGGCGAACAATTCTTCATCGGGCGGCAGGTTGCGGTAGAGCAGGCGCTGGGCAGGAAATGCCTGCTGGTCGCGGACGTATTTCAGCAGCCATTCGGCATATTTAAAAGGGAGCAAGTGCAGGTTGAGAAAAACTGCGTAGGCGTGTCGGGCAAGCGCATCCCAAAGATGATCCACCCCCCAATGCCCGTTATTTAAATAAGCGCGAAAGTAAGAGGGGGAATCAAATTGCCAGCCGGCATGAAGCGACTGGGATTCGGCGATCATCAAAGCCAGGCTGGGCAGTTCGTGATCCAGTTGTTCGGCGTCTTCAATCAACCGCTCCCACGAAGTGAGCATTTCCAAAAGCAGGGAATGATAAATGGAAGAAGCCTGCGAAACATTCTTGCGTTGTTTTAATTTACGCAGGGTAATAATGTGGCGGTCTGCTTCGCTCAGGGTGGCAAGCCGAAACTCGCTGTCGGAATCCAACAGTTTAACTTCGCCAATTTCGCGCAAGTACAAGCGCACCGGGTCTTCAGAAAGATCAGACACAAGTTCATGCGAAGGCAAAGATTCAAGATCGTCATCATCTTCTTCTTCCAATTGCACCAGCAGAGATTCGTCTGGCTCTGCTGGCTCGTCGGCGGTGGTCTCCACCAGAAGGTCATCGTCCACCAGGGGCGCAAAAACCTGATCTAAAAAGATGGAGGATGCGGGCTGAGGTTTGTTATTATTCAGCGGCAACTTTACGTTGGGGTTGGCTTTGGGGTGAGATTTTTCTTTCACAGGCAGAGGTTCCCTTTTTTATGAAAAGCAGAGTCAATAAAAAAATTACTTTTGCATCAGAAGTGGGACTGCCAAATTTTGGTCAGGACTGGCGTTTGGATGATAATTTTTTCTTTGCCTGATCCAGGCTGTGAATCAGTTTGGCAACCTGTAAAACCTGTTCCTGGTATATTTTTTTATTTGCGCCTTCCTGTTCCTCTTCCAACAAAAAACGCAAATGAATGGTATTGGTCATGGCATTCATACGGCGCAAATCAATGATAAAAGAAACCAGTTCTTCAAAGACTTTGCCCTCCTCATGCTCAAAGTTTTCCGCTTGGGTTAGGAAACTTTTTGAGACTTCGCTCACGGTTTCGGGCAAATGGCTGAGAACATAATGCTGATAGTCTTTCTCGTCTTGCTCAACAGCCAGGCGAATGATGCCAAACAATAATTGATGATCAGTATACTCGAAATCGGCTTCCGCCAAGGCGCTCAGCCCAAATTCTTGCAGGGTCCGATCCAGGCGATATAACAGGGCAGGCTTGCGGAATAAAACGCCAACACAGTAGGCTTCCATCTTTAGCGTGGGATTAAGCGCCGCAACCTGATTTTTTTCGACAGGCTGCCTTTGGTCTGTGCGGCGCGGCTTGCGCCTGGGGGGGGCAGCCGAAACCTGACTGCCCGCAAACGAGCGTTCATCCACCCGCAGCATTCGCGCCAGCGCCTGACGGTAGGTGTCGCGTTCCAGCGGGCTGGGCAAATCCTCAATCAGCGGAAGAACCTGCGCCGCAATTTCGTTTTTCACTTTGGCGTCATGCAAGTTTTGACCCGCCGCCAAAGACTCCATCACATGCGTCACAATCGGCTTGGCATTTTCGATCAGGCGCTGCCATTCTTCCTTGTCTCGCGCGACAATTTCATCGGGGTCAAGATCGTCGGGTATGGATGCTACGCGCAAATCTGCCTGCAGCCGCGCTTCGTTACGCAGTAAACCGCGAGCATCAAAACCCAATTCGCCTTGCCTGTCCATCGCTGAACGCGCCGCGTCCAGACCACGCAAAACGGCTTTTTGCCCGGCGGCATCAGGGTCAAGCGCCAGCACAATTCGGCGCGTGGTACGTTTTAAGAGCCGCAGTTGATCTTCGGTGAGCGCCGTTCCCATGGGCGAAACTACGTTTTCATAGCCTGCCTGATGTAATGCAATCACGTCAAGATAGCCTTCCACAATCACCGCCTGATCTGCCGCGCGGATGGGCTTGCGGGCGCGATCCAACCCGTACAAGATGCGTCCCTTGCTAAAAATGGGCGTTTCGGGCGAATTCAAAAACTTTGGCATATCGTTTGGGTCTACCATGCGCGCGCCAAAGCCCGCCATCTTGCCATTCTCGTCACGGATGGGAATCAGAATGCGGTTGCGGAAGCGGTCATAGGAACGTGTTGCGTGTTGCGTGTTGCGTGAGTCGTCGGCTTCACGGACGGATAACATTCCCGCGTCAATCAGGTCTTGCTCTGTATATCCCTTGGATGAAAAGTGTTTCAGCAGGTTGTCGTAGCCATGCGGGGCATAGCCCAAGCCAAAAATTTCGATGGTGGCATCGGTCAGTTTACGCTTTTCGCGCAGGTAGGTCAGCACGTCGTGATTGTTTAATAAATGGGCGCGGTAGTAAAAGGTTGCCGCTTCAAGTAACTCGCGCAGGTGTTCATGCGCTTCCTTAATTTCGGGCTTTTCCGCCACAAAGGAATCCAACTTCACGCCGGCGCGGTCTGCCAGTTTTGCCAGCGCCTCTTTAAAATCTATCCCCTCGCGCTTCATTACAAATTTAAAGATGTCGCCGCCCTCATTGCATTGACCAAAACAGCGCCAGGTGCCCGATTCGGGCCAGACGACAAAAGCAGGGGTGTGTTTGTTTTCGTGAAAGGGACAGAAGCCCGTGTAATTTTTGCCGGCGTGGCGCAGTTTAACGCCCGCTTCAGAGACGAGGTCTACAATATCAATTCTGGCTTTAATTTCGTCAACGGTGGACATAGGGTGATTGAATTATAGACGTATTTGACGGTTTGGCGAAATAGAATAAAACGGAGGGTACGGCTTATTTTTCGGGCTTAACCTGCGTCAAAATGGCGCGTACTGCACGGCGAGCGGCGTAGGTTTGATCTTCGCTCTTGTATTCTTCGCAAGTTAGCAGGGTTATCCAGGCAGCGTCTTCATGTTTCAAAACGGCAGAAAAGTCATTGACTTCAATTTTTTGTGTCTGCCGCACCTGATAGGTGTAGACCTGCCCAAAGGCATGAATATTTATGAGGTCGGCATATTGCAGGGCTTTTAGGTTGTAAAAAATTCCGGGCTGGTTGTGTGCGTCCCAAACATGCGCGGTGATCACTGCGTTGCCCGCCCAGGTGGGAAATGCGGTTTGATTGAGCCAGCCTGCGTTTTTGCCAAGCCAGGTCACGTCCCAGCCGGTTTGAGTGAGCGGCACGCCTGCAATTGGCGCAGAAACTTGCAGTTTGGGAATCTCCAGCCAAAGTTGCGGAAGGTCGGCGTAGATTTTCTGCCGAGGTTGAGCGGGCAGCGTGGTTTTTAATCCCATCGGGAAGCCGGTGGCGGGTAATTCACTGTTATTTTTCCCCGACGTAACATCGGCAATTTGACTGACCGTAAAGGTGATGCGGGTATCACTTGCGCCGTTATTAATTTTATTGCCCGACAGGTCTTCAATGGAGGTGGTTCCGCACACAAAAAGGCGATAGTTGCCGGGGGGAAGCAAAACGCCGCCATTGATCGTTAAGACACTGCGATAAAAACTATTTTGATAGGCAACGGTGTTGATCACAATTTTTGTATCGGTGGGGGCGGCGCCGCCCAAACAGGAGGAAGTTTGAAAAGAATCGTCTGCGCCCGTTGCCACCAATAAAAAATTTTCAGTATTGTTGGCTGCGCCTGCGCTAAAATCATCTTTGACGGCTTCGCCGAATCCAATTGTGATTTGTGAAATTCCACTTAACAGCACAGACCCATGGACAGGGTTGGCGTAGGAAAGGCTGGGCGGAATTTCATCAGGCTTGTCTAAAATTGTGATGGCATGTTTTTCTATTTGGGTTAGACCAAAATTATCTTTAACTTGCAGGCAAACCCAATAATTGGCTTTTGTTTCAAAGTCAAAAGATTCGGCAGATTTTAGCGCAGCGCCCGCAATGAGAAATGAGGCGTTATCCCAGCCGCCGCCTGTGCAAGAATTGACCAGGGTGAAGGTGTGAGTATCTGACAAGTCGGGGTCTGTGGCAGAGAGAGTTCCAACCGTCGTCCCTGCCGGCTGGTTTTCCAAAATGGCGCTGGGGGAAATAAGGCTGGCGGTAGGCGCATGATTGGCGGTGATCGAAATATTATCAATACCAATCCATTCATCGTTACCCAGGGCGTTGGCGGTCATAATTCTCAATTCAACGTAAGGTTGATTTTCGGCGGCGAGGGGCAGGGTAACATGAATGGGGGTTATCTGCGTTGCCTGGCTGGGTCCAGTAGTTGCATCGGCAATATAGCCATCTTCCAGGTTGAGGAAGTCACCTGTGGCGTCCAGGCGATAATGCAAAGCCACCTGCTGCACAGAAGAATCAAGTGAACCGTCAATATCTCGAACATCATAGGAAACCTGAATTTTATTGGTGTTGGTTGTGTTGAGAAAAATCTTAATGTAGGGTGCATCGGCAGTTCCCGACCCTTGCAAAGCAATGGTTGAGTTTGCAAATTCAAACTCGGCAACGCCGCCCAGAGTCAACGAGTTGGGATTGGTCTCATTGGCAGAAACATCTACAACGGGGACTGAATCGGCAACAAGAATATCGCGCGGGTCTTTGCCAACCAACGAAGTTAAACCATCCCCGCGATAGCCGATGATGGAGGGCGCGCTTGACCAATTATCATCCAGTGTGATTAAGGCGGGGTCGGTCCAATCTTGTGAAAATGGAGGTGCGGTTAAAGCGTTATCTGCCTTGGTGGGAAGTACCCAAAAGACAGCAGAAATAAAAAATATCAAAACAAAAATGACTGGGGATTTTTTGCGTAAATTCAATGTAATCAACTTATCGCCTCCTCTTTTTTGATTATTTTTTCGATTTTATCACACCGTACAGCGGTGTAGACAATCTTTAAAGCGCCGTATGCAAGCAAAGGTTCTCAGCGTGGATTGAAAGTCGGGAGACTTTCGACTCCGTTCTTGACATGTTTTGTATGCACACGAGGCGCTTATAATTCGATGAGGCAAACAGTAAAAAATCATCCTCCAAATTCCTGTCCCGTGCTATAATGCGGTTCTCCGGGCGCTTAGCTCAGTCGGTTAGAGCACCTCGTTTACACCGAGGGGGTCGGGGGTTCGAGTCCCTCAGCGCCCACAAAAAAATCCCGCCGTAACGGGATTTTTAATTTAACAAGACAACGCGCGTTTACACGGCGGGCAGGTAAAACAGCGCCCTTATTTTGGCATAACCCGGACAGCCTTAATAAAGCCTTGTTTGAAAACGTACCGAAATAAAGCGTTCCTTGCAATTTGCACTTGAAAACCATTTTGTATCAGATATTTTTCAATCTCCTGATAACGATGCCCATGATCGAGATAATCGTGATATTCAATGAGAATTTTATCCACCTTGTTTAATGCTTCAGGCGGAGTATTTAAGATGATCAGATATTCGGCTCCCTCAGCGTCAATTTTGAGATAGTTCACACGCTCAATTTGATTGGCGCTCAAAATACCTGCCAGCGACATGGTGCGAACGGTGGATGTGTTCTCTGCACCCGTCTCAAAAAATGAATGGGACATGCTCAAATGATCCGAGTTGAAAAAAGACGCAAGACCGTTCTTATCTGAAACTGCGAGATTGAAGATCTCAAGATTTTCAAGCGCATTGAGCTTTTTATTTTCTTGCAGAAAAATATAATTTTCATCATTGGGCTCAAAAGCATAGACCCGCCCATTGAGCGCCTGCTTTGCCGCCCAAACTGAAAATGACCCAATATGTGCGCCAATATCAATAATCACATCCGTCGGTTGAATGATAAATTCTTTATCTTTATATTCTTCCAGCCCCCAAACTTCATACGCCGCCAATTTGTCGTAGGTATTTACCCTCATTTTTAGTTGGGCGCTGTCGCCAACTTTGTGAATAAAGGTCTTTTCTCCCACCCAGCGCAAATGAAACAAAGGGGCAAAAAACAAACCAAATCGAAACAGGCTTTGATTCAGAATTCTCATGTTGAAAAAATCTCCCAGGTAAAGTTTGGATGAAAAAGCAGTCGAAAACCTGCAATAGAAGGCAGGACTTTTCAATGCCCAATGAAATTTTACCCGCTTTATATTCGCCAGCAGTTGTCAAATTAGAAAATTGGCAATTTTGGAAGACAGCAAGGCAACCTTCAATTTAGGTATCCAAAACACCTCTGGTCTTTTATAATCCTTTGCATGATCTTAATTACAGGCGCCACCGGTTTTATTGGGCGAAATCTCATTCGTCAATTCTCATCCATTGGATACCCGCTGCGCGCATTAATCCGCCCTTCACCGCGCACACCGCGCCTGCCCAAAGGGGTAGCCGTAGAAGTGGCGGTAGTTAGCCTGGCAGACAAGCGCGGGTTGCGCGCCGCCCTGCGAGACGTAGATACAGTGATTCACCTTGCCAGCGCCGAAAATCAAGGCAGCCGTGGCAGCCTGCTGACGACCGATATTCAAGGGACGGCGAATCTGGTCGAGGCAGCATCCGATGCGGGCGTAGATCGGTTTGTGTATCTCAGCCATATTGGCGCAGCGCGCGCTTCGGCATACCCCACCTTTAAAGCCAAAGGCATTGCCGAGGAATATATTCGCAATGGAAACGTGCCGTACACCATCTTGCGCTCATCACTTGTCTACGGTCCCGAAGACCACTTTACCAATAACCTGTCGCGGCTCATCCGCGCTTCGGCGGGTTTCTTTCCCATTCCCTCTGGCGGACGGACGGTGGTGCAGCCCGTTTGGGTGGAAGACCTGCTCACCTGCCTGCTGTGGTCACTGGAAAGTGAAGATACGCTCAACATGGTCTACGAACTGGGCGGCAGTGAATTTTTTACCCTGCAACAAATTGTTGAAACCATTATGGAAGTGACGCACAGCAAGCGTTTGCTTGTGCCGCTTTCGCCGATCACCTTGCGCGCCCTGACTGTATTTTTTGAAGGCGTTATTCCAAACTTTCCCATCTCTTCTTTCTGGCTTGATTATTTTGCAGTAAACCGCACTTGCGCAGTTGATTCTATGCCGCGCATTTTTGGTCTGATGCCCGCCCGCTTCACCTACCGCCTCGACTATCTGCTTCGCCAAGCCTGGTACCAACGCGCGTGGCACGCCCTCGGCAAAAAAATTTCCACCCTGAGAACCCCCTAAACCCACCCTATGTTCAACATTCGCCTGATCGAAACCCCCGAAGAAATGCCCCTCGTGGAAGAACTCCAGCGTATTGTCTGGCCCGACTCTGAAACCGACGTGGTGCCGCTGCATCTGCTCATCACCGCCGTACATAACGGCGGGCTGGTACTGGGCGCATTTGACGCAAAAAAAATGGTTGGGTTTGTCTTTGGCTTTCCTGGTCTTGAAACCACAGCCGACGGACCGCGCCCCAAGCATTGCTCGCACATGATGGGCATTCACCCCGAATACCGCAGCAGCGGCATTGGTTTTGCACTCAAACAAGCCCAATGGCAAATGGTACGCCAACAAGGGCTGGATCATATTACATGGACGGTGGACCCGCTGTTGAGCCGCAACGCCCGCCTCAATATTGCCAAACTTGGCGCGGTCTGCGTCACTTATCACCGCTCAGAATATGGCGACATGCGCGATGGACTGAATGCCGGGCTGCCCTCAGACCGCTTCCAATTAGATTGGTGGATTAATACCCCGCGCGTTGAAAGCCGCCTGGGGAAACACCCGCGCCCCGCCCTCCAGTTGATGAGTGCCACGCGCGCAGGCTTGCGCCCCCTGTATCCGCTGCGCGAATGCAGCCCAGGCTTGATTTGCCCACCCGAACATCTGCCGCCCTTTGAAGAACGCCTGCTGCTTGCCGAAATTCCTGTTGATTTTTTGGCTCTCAAAACCGCAGATTTTTCCCTCGCGCGCGACTGGCGCTTCTTCACCCGCGAACTGTTTGAAACCGCTTTTGAAAAAAAATACATCGTCACCGATTTCATCTTTGATTTGAATGCAGGAAACCCGCGCGGATTATATGTTTTAACACACGGTGAAAGCACCCTGGACAAGTTTGAACAACCGCCACTCACGCCTTAACGCATGAGACGCCCTTGCGGACGTCTCAGCGGTTGGATAAAAAAGCGCCTTATAGAACCTGTCACCTCCGTACAGAAGAAGAATTTTGCTCGCTGCGCCCCATGGCAGTCATCCCAATGGGGTGATAAGTTGGCTCTGCCCGACTGGCTGCATAACTGGGAACGGGCATGGGGCGCGGCGCAGGCGCCGGGCGCGGAGAATTAACAACAGGACGCGCCGCACTCCGCTGATGGGATGCAGGTTGCTGACCATCGCCTGCCATGCTAAAGAGACGTTCCCCCGCCACAGAAAAAGTTCCAATAATAAGCACCCGAATCAACCAGACCATTGCCGCTACAAAAATAGGCACCACCTTTGTCATAACAGCCTGCCCAACCAAAGAACCACCCACCGCATTGTGATTTAAAATGGCAACCGAAACACCCCACCAGGTGAGCATGGCATTAAATGCGGCAGCAAGCAGCCATGCGCCAAACAGATACCAAACCTCGGCTGGCTCTTCGCGCCCCTCTTCGGGCGTGAAGATGCGGGCAATGCCGGCAAAATCCATGCCGCAAAAGGCAATCGCCAACATGGCAGACCAACGCACGCCAGCAAACTTCAAATCGCCGAGCATATCCTGCAAAGCAAAGGACGTGGTGGCAAAATTAAATATTTCAAAAGAAAGCAGCGCACCAATTAAAATACTGCCGAAAATTGCGCCACGTTTTAAAGAGGCGCTTTTCAGAAACGGCGTCAATTGAATATTGAGGGAACGATTCATAAAATTCTCCTTTTGAGAAGCAGAGGAAGGGGAAGAACAATCTGACCTAAATATAGAACACTTGTTCTGTATTGTCAAGAATTTTTGATTGCAAAACCGTGGTGAATAATCAAACGGGCGCAGCACAAAAGGTTGAGGTATCTATGACAAAGAAACAAAAGATTATTATTTTTGGCGCCATTGGGCTGGTTTTAACGCTGCTTTGGTTTTTCTTTCTGCTGTTGATGATTAACAATTGGCGGGCAGAGAACAAAACGCAATCCCCCACGCCCGCTGCGGAAGTGACGCTGTGTGACGCAGACCGCAGCGACCTGTGTATTATTGCCTTTGGCGCAAACGCGCTTAACCGCATGGTCATCCATTTTCAATTGCCCGCCGCGAGCTACGACCTGTTCTACGTCAAAGCGCAAAATCGAGAAGCGGTGAGCGTATATACCTGCGAGGTGGATGAAGAACTACTGCGCGCAGATTGCACGGGGGTTCGCACACCGCTGGG
>DYML01000004.1:0-21337 GCA_020721605.1 Anaerolinea thermophila | reverse complement strand
CGGGTGCAATGGGTACGCGGCGAATTAACCCAGCCCGAATCTTTTGCACATTGGCTAAAAGGGGTGGATACGGTCATTCACAATGCGGCAATGGTCTCCTTTGCCAAAACCAATGCGCAAAAAGTGTTTGACGCCAACGTGATCGGCACACGCAACCTGGCTCAAGCCGCACAAAAAGCGGGCAGCAAAAACTTCATTTTTATCAGTTCCATCTCGGCAGTTGAGTTTCGCCCGCCGCACATTACCGATGAAACCTTTATGCCCAACCTGGAACATAAAAAACAAAACGATATGTACGGGTACACAAAGCGCCTGAGTGAGATCGAACTGGGCGAGATGAAAAATGAGATGCGCGTCATCATCCTTAACCCCAGCGTAATCCTTGGTCCTGGCTCAGAGCGGGTGGAAACCGCCATCAACGCCATCAAAAATTCACCCATTCTGCCGATGATCAATTACATCAACGCATTTGTAGACGTGCGTGACGTGGCGCAAGCGGTGACTCTGGCGCTGTCAGAAGGGCGCAGCGGGGAGCGGTACCTGGTTTCTGCTCACAATACAAGCATGGTTGAATTTACCCAAACCGTAATCAAACACCTCGGCAAAAAGACGCGCGTGCTGCCGCTTTCACCCTTTGGATTAACGCTGGCAGACGGGCTGATTTTTCTGCTGGATGCGCTGCACCTCAACCCGGGCATTCGCCGCCCGTCAGAAATGAATGTGAACAAAGCCTGCTCGCACGAAAAGATAAAAAACGAAATGGGCTGGGCGCCGCAATTCACTTTGGAAGAATCAATTCGAGATTCTGTTCGGCATTCGCATCAAATGAACCATGAACTTAAAACATAAAACCGTTCTCATCACCGGCGCGGCGCATGGGCTTGGGCGCGAACTTGCCAGCCTGTTGGATAAAGAAGGTTGCTTGCTGATTCTTGTAGACCAAGACCCTGTTTCGCTGCCCCATGCTCAAAGCCGCATGTGTGACCTGGCAGACCTGGCGCAAAGAAAAAAGATAATCGAAACCTTGCAAACCGAAACAGTGGATATTTTGATCAACTGTGCGGGAATTGGAAGCCATTCGCATTTTAAAAAAATAACCGTAGATGAGGTGGAACGGGTGATGCAAATTAATACGCTGGCTCCGCTGGAATTAACGGTGGGTTTGCCCAGCGCCAAATGGGTGGTAAATATTGGCTCTGTGGCGGGAGAGATGAACCTGCCTGCCATGAGTTTGTACGCGGCAAGCAAGACTGCGCTCCATGCCTTCACCCGTTCCATCCAACTGGAAGGCGCACGCGCGTTGTTGGTCATCTTTGGACCCTTGCGCGGGACAGATTTTGCACAGTCTATTTTGCACCCGCAAACGGGGCAGCCGAACTGGTATCGGCGGCTGGACTTGCCAGTTGAAACAGCAGCCAGGCTGGTTGTGCAGGCGATGAAACGAGATCAGAATCAACTGATTGCGCCAGAATGGTATCGAATCATTTTTTTACTTGCAAAAATTTTTCAACCGTTCCTAAAACACTTTTTCAAAAGATACAGGAGGATTGAAGCATGAAAAAAGTTACCGTCTTTTTGTTGTTGAGTTTTATTTTTTTATCTGGCTGCTCCACCCTGGTTCTAAATGTTCCACCGACCATACCCACGATGGATGTGTCTAAAATTCCCACCATGATTGTTGAAACTGCACAGGCGCTGGCGACTGCCAATACGATCACCCCAATAGCAGCAACGAATACGCCAATTGTGGTGACGACCACCCAAACCGCCGCCGCAACTGAAACCCAAACTGGCACAGCATCTGCAACGCCAACTGCCACCCCAGGTACCGCTTCGCCAACAACAACGGGCATTTTTGCCAGCCAAACGACAACTTCAGTTAGTACAGAGCCGAGCGCCACACAACCTGTGGCGGCAACAACTTCGGCGGCGCTGACTGCTATTCCGCCGACTGCTATTCCACCGACTGCTATTCCACCGACTGCCATTCCACCGACTGCTATTCCGCCGACTGCCATTCCACCGACTGCCATTCCGCCAACCCCTGTTGAAGCGTGTCCGATGCTCAATGCTTCATACGCGGCGCGGGTCATCCAGTTGATTAATGCAGAACGCGCAAAAGTTGGGCTTTCTGCGTTGAGCGCACAAGAGCAAATTTACAGTGCGGCGCAACTGCACAGCAGCGACATGGCGTGCAATAATTATTTTAGCCACACAGGCTTGGATGGATCCACCGTTGGGGAGCGCACACAACGGCAAGGTTACAGTTGGAGTTCGGTGGGAGAAAATATTGCAGCGGGCTATTCTTCGCCTGAAAGTGTCGTACAAGGGTGGATGAATAGCCCAGGTCACAAAGCAAACATCCTCGGCGCAAGTTACACCGAAATTGGCATTGGCTACGCCTTTGGCAATGCCAGCGGATATGGGTCTTACTGGACGGCGGTTTTTGGCAGCCCATAATTTAGCGCCGCCAGGTTTTATTTTTTACACTTCGCAGATGGCGCCTGCCGCAAGCGGATCAAACCCATCGCTCCATTTTGTGCCAGCATTGTAGACAGCGCCGCTCAAATCTGCACCGCTTAAATTGGCGCCGATTAAATCTGCATAGTGCAGTCGGGCGTTATTTAATTTTGTGCCGCTCAGGTCTGCGCCGCGCAGGTTCGAGTCACTTAAATCTGCCCCCGAAAGAATTGCCCCGTGCAGGTTGGCGGAACTCAAATTTACGTCGCTTAAATTGGCGCTTGTTAAAATGGCATAGCGCAATTTAGCGGCATTAAGATACGCCCCGCTAAGATTGGTTCGGCTCAAATCCGCTTTGCTCAGGTCTGCGCCCGCCAGGTTTAAGGTCTGCGGACTTTTCAACAGTTCGTCAAGTTCTTCTTGCGTAAATTGCATGGTTCCGCCTTTTGTAGAGTACAGAATAGGATCAATATTAAAAAGATTATAGCCGCGCCAGGCAGGCAGAGCAAGCGGCAGAGCATAAAACAAAATTAACACGCGCCCAGCTGCTCGCAGCGCCCTGCCAATTTGAAACAAGGCTGAATCAACCGCAAGCCGAAACGCTTTCACTTTTAGAAGAATATCAAACGGAAAAATTCATGCCGCGCGGAAAGCGGCGAGATCATTTTGGTAAAGACTTGAAAAATTCGAGCAAAAGAAACCTTAAATTTTCTTGATAGCCGTTATAATCGGATAAGATGGAGTACGGATGTTACGCACTTTTAGTATTGAAAAACGTCAGTATAAAAAGTTACTAACGCCGTGAGCCTCAATCTCCAACATGGCAGCGAGATTGTCTCAGACAAGGAACATGCCTGCTCTGCGCAACACCCGCAGAGTACCCCATTTGGACTTTCGCTTATCCGCAAGCGAAAGTCTTGCGTATAAAAAAGGCTTAATTTAAAGATCGCAGACGGCAAACAACCCCCAAAAAAGACCCCCTATGGATGAAAAAACCCGTCCCACAACAATCCCAGATCAGCTCCTAACGCTTGGTATGCAAGCAGGAAAAGTTCGCGCCGAGTTGGAATCTGCCAAACTTAAACTGCCCAAAAATACATCGAGCGACCTGTATCACCTCGAAATCACGCTTTCTCAAATTAGCGAAAAAATAGAGACCTTTCAACGCGAATACAACAACCTGCTGGCGCTTGCCAACATGGGGCAGGTCATTAATTCTTCGCTTGAAATTGACGAAGTGCTGACCATCGTAATGGATAATATTGTGCGCCTCACGAAAGCCGAGCGCGGTTTTTTAATGCTGCGCAACGAAGAAGGCAACATGGTTACCAGCATGGGGCGCAACTGGGAGATGGAATCGATCAACTCTTCAGAATTGACGGTCAGCAAATCTGTCGTTGGGCGAGTGATTAGCACAGGCGAGCCGCTGGTCACAACCAACGCCCAGGAAGATCAACGCTTTATGGGGCAGGAAAGCATTGTGGCTTTTAACCTGCGCTCCATTTTATGCGTCCCCCTCAAAGTTAAAAACGACCTGATTGGCGTAATCTACGCCGACAACCGCATCCGCGCGGGCATTTTTGCCGAATCGGAACGCAACCTGCTGGTTGCATTTGCGAACCAAGCCGCAGTTGCCATTGAAAACGCGCGGCTGTTCTCCTCGCTCAAACATACGCTCGAAGAAGTGACCGCGCTTAAAAATCTAATGGATAATATTTTTGCATCCATTGCCAGCGGCGTTATCACAGCCAATGTCACCAACGAAATTACCCTCGCCAACCGCGCCGCCGAAACCATCTTAGGCGCCGCATCCAACGAAATTATTGGGCAGTTACTAAGCGACACACTTGCCCCTGTTTCCAGGGAACTGGAACAGCACCTGATGGAGTTGCGCGAGACCGACAAAGCCATCACAGATTTAGAGATCAGCCATACCTCACCGACACGCGGCAACGTAGATTGGCGCTTCAATCTCTCTCCGCTAAAAGATGCCGCGCAAAAAACGCAAGGCGTGGCAATTGTGCTGGACGACCTGACGGAAAGAAAAAAATTGGAAGCCCAGCGCAGGCTCTTTGAGCGCATGGTTTCCCCCGCAGTGATCGAACAACTTGACCCCAATAGCCTGCAATTGGGCGGCAAGCGCACCGACATCACCACACTCTTTGCCGATATTCGCGGGTTCACCACCTTTAGCGAAAACAAAGAACCAGAGCAATTGGTAAAAATACTCAACCGCTACCTGGCAGCCATGGCAGAGGCAGTTCTGGCACAGGAAGGCACGATTGACAAATTTATGGGAGATGCCATTATGGCATGGTTCAACGCCCCCATCCCGCAGCCAGATCACACACTGCGCGCGGTAAAAACAGCATTAATCATCCGCGCTTCGGTGGAAAAGTTGTATCAGGAATTACCCGCCGATTCACACCTTGCCTTTGGGGTGGGCATTCACTACGGCGAGGCGGTGCTGGGTTTAATTGGCACTGAAAAAAGGTTGGAATATACCGCCATCAGCGACAGCGTAAATATTGCCAAGCGCATTCAAGAGAACTCTGCCAAAAATCAAATTTTGATCAGCAAAATTGCATATGAACGGGTAAATACAGAAGTGGAAGCCGTGCATCATGCCGAAATGGTATTAAAAGGCAAAGCGCAGCCCATGGAAGTATTTGAGGTTTTGGGGTTGAAATAATAAAGATGAAGAAAAAAAGACTTCCAAAGCAACAGGGCTTCGGAAGTCTTTTTTTACGGCACGGTTTCACTGCTCACCCATTCCCCGCCAGTTCTACAAAGCGCACCAGAGAATCCAGCCCGTGTGGAATGGGGTCGGTTTCAATATATTCGTGCAAGGTGTGTGCGCCACCGCCTCTGGTAACACCCATCACCACAGCGGGAAACCCTTTGCTTAATGGAATATTGGCATCGGTTGAGCCAATGGTTAAAACTGCATCCAAACCCTGCTCGTTGATGCAGGTCTCAGCCAACTTCACCAGCGGGTGCGTAGCGGAGATTTCTCCTGCGGGGCGCTCACCGATGATTTCCGCCATAATCTGCACCCCATCACGGTCGGCGGCTGTGAACAAATTTTCCACTTGATAGACCAATTTTACAAGCGTCTTGGGGTCTTCGGAGCGTAAATCTAATTCAAATTTTGCCTCAGAAGCCAGCACGTTTATACCAGTGCCGCCGCCAAACACGCCCACGTTCATGGTGGTGCGCGGCTGACGCGGCAGAGGAAGAGCGGTTAATTGAGTCACCAGCGCCGCCAGTTCATGCACTGCCGACGGACGACCGTAATCTGCCCATGAATGCCCGCCGGCGGTTTTGGCGGTGACGCGATAGCGCCGCACGCCAATTGCGCGATGGTACACCTGCCCCAGCGCAAGTCCTTCAATCACAAGGTAGCCCAAAACCTCTGCATCAAAACGCTGCACCACCGCCTGCATTCCACGCAAGTCACCGAGACCCTCTTCGCCAATATTTGCCACAAACCAGACATCGTGATTTAAATCAATTTTTCTGGTGCGCAGCGCCCAAAGAATTCCAAACAATGCGGCAACGCCGAGTGAGTTATCGCCGATACCAGGCGCAAAAATTTTGCCCGCCTCGCGCCTGATTTGCAAATTAACACTGGCAGGGAAGACGGTATCCAAATGGGCAGAAACCACCAAAGGCTTGGCTCTTTTCTGTTTGCCTGGCAAACGCGCGTACACGTTTCCCAAAGAATCCATGGAAACGTCTTTTAAGTTTTCCTTCAAAAAAAGGCTGCGCACAAATTCTGCGCGCGCACCTTCCGAAAAAGTAGGCGCGGCAATTTGTTGAATTTGAATGGTCAGGTCTAGCAGGCTGGGTAAAGGGAGTGGATTGTTGTTCGTCATCTCATATCCTTGATCAATTTTTTATATTTCGCGCACCGATTCTTGAATGGAGTGCAAGCGCGCTTGTGCCAAACCTGGCAAAACGCCCAGCGCATAAAAGGGACCGCTGCCTTCAATTTTGAGCGAGGCAGAAACATTGCCATACAAAGCCGCCATTAAAGGATCATTTGTCTTTTGAAAGCCCGCCAGGAAGCCGCCGCAAAATGCGTCTCCCACCCCCACGGGGTCGGCAAGGCGCGCAGGGTAAGAGGGAATTTCATAACGATGGCTGCCCGCTGCGTCGTAGAGCATTTGCCCCAGTACGCCGCGTTTGATAACAATGATCTGCGGACCGAACTCGCTAATTCTACGCGCCATCTCCCACAGGTCGTTGGTTTCGCCCCAAAAGAGGGCGCGTAATTCCTCTTCGGATGGCTGAAAAATGGTAACGCCCTGCAAAACCAGGCGCAGGTCGCGCCAAAAGCGGGGAGTCATGTAATTGGCGGCAGGGTCAAGGCTAACCGTTTGGTCTGCCCCGCCGCGAAAGAGATTCACCATTTGGCTCTGGCTAAAAAAGTCAAAAGGACAAAGATGCACATAGCGCACATCACGATATTCTTTTGGCGTATCCAAAGCGGCAGGCGAGATAGGCTCTGGCGTGCGCGGGTCTTTGCGTTCATCGTCTGGGGTTTGATAGCCCAGCAAAGATTTTGGAAAGGCAATATGTCGGCGGGCAAAATGTGAAACGGCATTGGAATAACTCCGCTCGTTAAGATCGGTAAATGCCACAAAACTACGAAAGTCAAAATTTTGCAATTCGCGCAGGGTGCGAATGCCGCGCGTATCAAACCCGCGTTCTTCAAGGGCGCGCACCCATTGGCGCGGATAGTCCTCGGCGACACGCCCCAGCAAACCGGCGTTTGTGTCCCAAACTGCCAAACCTCCCGCCGCATAGAGCAAATTTCCGCCAGGTGAATCAAAAAGCGGCTGACCCGCAGGCGGCAAAATATATTCACGATTTAATTTTCCAGCAAGAACAAAAGTAGGCGGCATGGAGCAAGTATACAAGCAAAAGGCAGGAAGTAAGAAGTAAGAAGTAGACCAACCAAATGAAAGTCAAATGACGGTTTATAATGCAGGTGACGTAATGAGGATTTTTTCGATGAGTACAAACCCAACAACCACTTACAACCAGCGCCCGCCCATTCTTCCATTTGACCTTGCGCCAGTGGACGACACGAGAGTAAACCGCTCTGCCGTAGAACGCCGCGCCGCCAGCCTTACCGCCCGCCGCACAGTAAAAAAGGAGTATCAAGCCGCATGGCTGTTACAAGCAGTCCAAAATATAGACCTGACCTCGCTCTCCGGAGATGATACCCCCGGCACAGTGCGCCGCCTGTGCGCCAAAGCCCGCCAGCCCATTCGCCCGCAGTTGCTAAAAGACTTGGGCGTGGAAGAACCCATCACCAGCGGCGCAGTCTGCGTTTATCACAACATGGTCGAAACCGCAGTGAATGCCCTGCAAGGTTCGGGCATTCCAGTCGCCGCCGTATCTACCGGCTTCCCCGCCGGACTGATTCCCTTGCCCCAAAAAATTGCAGAAATTGAAGCCTCGGTCAAGGCAGGCGCATCAGAAATTGATATTGTCATTTCACGCCAGCATGTGCTAACCCAAAATTGGCGCGCGCTGTACGACGAGGTTAAAACCTTCCGCGAAGCCTGCGGCGAGGCGCACATGAAAACCATTTTGGCAACGGGTGAACTCGGCACGCTTAAAAATGTGATGCGCGCCAGTTTCATTTGTATGCAGGCAGGCGCGGACTTTATCAAAACCTCCACCGGCAAAGAGCCAACCAACGCCACTTTACCCGTCAGCCTGGTAATGGTGCGCGCCATTCGCAGTTATTACGAAGCCACTGGCTACAAGATTGGCTTCAAGCCTGCTGGCGGAATTCGCACGGCAAAACAATCGGTGGACTGGCTGATTCTGATGAAGGAAGAACTGGGCGAAGAATGGATGCGCCCAAACCTCTTTCGCATTGGGGCTTCGGCTTTGCTCAACGACATTGAACGCCAACTGGAACATTTTGCCAGCGGGCGGTATGCATCCATGCAATATCAGGCATTAGGATAAGAACAAAAAGGAGAACCGCTATGCAACTCAGCGAAACCGTACGCAACAAAGTGCTTGAATTTCAAAAAACAGAAATTACCGAACATCACATTTACAAGCGCATCGCAAAGCGCATCAAATCGGAAGAGAACGCAAAAATCATCAACCAAATTGCCAATGATGAACTGCGCCACTACAACGGCTGGAAGGCATACACCAACGAGGAAGTTCAGCCCAACTGGTTCAATGTCTGGTTTTATTACCTCATCAATATTATTTTGGGGTTTACCTTTGGCATCAAATTGATGGAAATGGGGGAAGAAAGCGCGCAAGAAAATTACGCCCTAATTGCCGCGGAAATTCCCGAAGCGATTAAATATCAAGAGGAAGAGGAAGTACACGAACAAAAATTAATTGGCATGTTGGATGAAGAACGGCTGCGCTATGCTGGCTCGGTGGTGCTGGGTTTAAACGATGCACTGGTTGAATTAACCGGAGCGCTCGCCGGTCTGACCCTTGCCCTGCAAAACGTAAAATTAATTGCCCTCTCTGGGTTAATTACAGGCATCGCCGCATCGCTCTCCATGGCTGCCAGTGAATATTTATCCACCCGCTCAGAAGATACCGGCAAACACCCCGTGCGCGCCGCAATTTACACAGGCATTGCCTACATCATCACCGTCACCCTGCTGATTCTGCCCTATCTGCTGTTTGAAAATTTTTATCTCGACCTCGGCATTTCGCTCACCACCGCCGTCGTGATTATTGCCGTCTTCAACTATTACATCTCAGTTGCCAAGGGAGAATCCTTCCGCGAGCGTTTTACAGAAATGGCAGGCTTAAGCCTGAGTGTTGCCGCCTTTAGTTTTGTCATTGGCTACTTCATCCGCATTTGGCTTGGCATTGAGGTCTAATTTTTCACTCAAACATTAACAAACCATGAAAACAAAAATTTTATCCATAAGCGCCTTTCTTATTTTAGGAGTTTTACTTTTATCTTGCGGAACAAGCAGCGCACAGCCCACAGAAACGGTGAATGCAAGCGCAATCCGCACGGAAGCAGTGGCAACCTATTCTTCATCACTCACGCAGGTGCGGGTCATATTGCCTACAACTTCTGCCACACCCACAGTGGAGCCGCCAACCGCCACCCCCACCACAGACCTGACCGCCACGCTCGAAACGCCCCAAGTTGCCAACCCCTGCTATAACCTGCTTTGGATTGAAGACCGATCCATCCCCGATGGCACAAACTTAAAAGCCAACGAAGTCTTCACCAAGACCTGGTATGTCCAAAACAACGGCGGCTGCGCTTGGGCGCCCAACTTCACCTTTAGCAATTTTGGCGGCGACCCCATGGAAGGCGAACCGCTCCTGCTCACCGAGCCGATCCCCGCTGGCGCAAAACGTGAAATTTCGATTAAGTTGGTTGTACCCAGCGGCAAAAACGGATTAATTCAAAGTTCGTGGCGCATGACGGATGAAAACGGGCTCTTCTTTGGCGACACGCTTTCGGTCAATATCACCGTTGGGGATGTCACCACTCCCACCGCAACCAGCGCGCCATAGAAAATCAACAGGCACTGAACGCAGTTGATGCGTAATTTATCACTGCAAGGAAAGCGATTGCCTTCCCAATAATACTTGCGCAGTACACCGCCGCAAGCGTGTGGGAAAACAAGAGCGCCTTGCAGTGATATGATTTTAAAGGGGAAAAAAAATTCACCACGGCGGAATCAGTTTTTTGGCGGGGCGGGGGTTTCATTCCAAAAATTAATAATTGCCTTGCAATTATGATATTTTCAGGTAAATTTATCTCTAATTCAATTCTAAGATTCGCCCTAAAAATGTGACAAAAATCACAACATTTTTTTAACGGCTACTTTATATTAAGCCTACGTTAATTTTATTCAAGGAGAGCCAATGTCGAGAATTCCATTTATCATCGCGGTAATCGCGGCGGTCGGCGCGCTGGGTTACTTTGTGTTTGTGACCGATGCGACCGCGCACATGGGCAGCGACCCTGAAACCTGCGCCAACTGCCACAACATGGATTCACAGTACGAGGATTTTTATCACGGCGCGCACAAAGGGGTTGCCGTCTGCGTAGATTGCCACCTGCCGCACGGTAATTTTGCGGTGTACTACGCCGAAAAAGGCAGACAGGGCGCAAAAGATGTGTTTGCATTTGTGTCGGGGAATATTCCAGAAAAAATTCGCGCCACCGACCAAACACGGGGAATTATTCAAGCCAACTGCGTTCACTGTCACGAAAGCGCAGCCGAGACGGTGGTGATGGGCGCGCAGCCTTTCGACCGCTATTGCTGGGACTGTCACCGCAACATCATGCACCAGGCGCGCGGCGCTTCGAGCAACCCGTTTCAAGACTCTACGCTTTACCCAACCAAATAACGAGGAGACTTTATCCATGAAAAATTACACCAATTTGATTCTGGCAGGTATTGTCATTGTGCTGGCTGTTGCGCTGGTGGGAACGCTGGCTTACATCAAGAATCAACCGCCAGAGCGGCGCTCCACCCAATCACTGATTGAGATTGCGCCGATGGAGCCTGACTCGACCCTGTGGGCGGTCAATTTCCCCAATCAATATGACTCTTTGATGAAAACCAAGACAAATAATACAGACACCGTTTATGGCGGCTCGTCGGCTTTCTCGTGGCTGGAGCGTGATCCGCGCCAGGTGATTTTGTTTGCGGGCTACCCATTCAGCAAAGATTACAACGATGATCGCGGTCACATGAACATGCTGGAAGATGTGCGCGCAACCAAACGCTTGAATCTGGATGACAGCGACCCCAAGCACACGCCCGCCACCTGCTACTCCTGCAAATCATCTGACAACCCTGGCTTGTGGGATAGAATGGGCATGGAAGCCTACGACAAGATGACCTTCAACGAAATGACGCCAAACATCAACAATGCCATTGGCTGTTCCAACTGCCACGAAGCGGGAACCATGCGCTTGATCGTGACCAACCCCGCGCTCAAGGAAGCCTTTGAACGTCAGGGCAAAGATTGGACAACCTTCACCCGCCAGGAAATGCGGACGGTAGTTTGCGCCAACTGCCACGTTGAATATTATTTCAAGGGCGATGGCAAGTACCTCACCTTCCCCTGGGACAACGGCACAAAAGTTGAAGAAGTCCTTTCCTATTACGAAGAAATTAATTTCAAGGATTGGGAATATCCTGAGACTGGCACGCCGATGTTGAAGGCGCAGCACCCCGAATTTGAGTTCTTCACCGCTGGCTCAACCCACTACAACGCGGGAGTTTCCTGCGCAGACTGTCACATGCCCTACTCGCACGATGGCGCAACCAAGTATTCCTCGCACGATGTTCACAGCCCGCTGCTGAACCCCGATGCCTCTTGCGGACAATGTCACACCGATACAAATTATGTGGTTGAACGTGTGCATATTATTCAGGAGCAGGTTGCCAGCACCAAGATCACAACCGAAGACGCGATTGTGGATGCGATCAACGCTATCAAAGCCGCAGTCGCCGCTGGCAATGCTGACCCCGCCCTGCTTGATCAGGCGCGCAAACTTCACCGCGAAGCGCAATATATGTGGGACATTGTCTCTGCTGAAAACAGCACTGGCTTCCACAACCCCGAATATGCGCTGGAAACCCTGGCTGAGTCCACCAACCGCGCGCGTCAGGCTCAAATGCTCGCGGCACAGTCCATTGGAGATACATCCCTGCTGACGACTGGAACGTATTACGAGAAGTGAGAAGTGAGAAGTGAGAAGTGAGAAGTGAGAAGTGAGAAGCGCGTCACCCGCTAAAGGTGACGCGCTTCTTTATTAATTTTTTCTGTATTTTTTGCATAAGATGAATAAAAAGATACCCAGATGGTGTTCCCTTTTCCTTTTTCCTTTTTCCTTTTTACCCATCACTCAACTTAACCACTGGCTAAAAATTTCCTGATCCACAATTTGAATACGGCGGTCTTCGATTTTGATTGCGCCGCTGCGCTCCAATTCCTTGAGTGAACGCGCCACCACCTCGCGGACAGTTCCCAGCCGCGCCGCCAGTTGCTCCTGAGTCCAGTGCGGGGTGGATTTCTCCTCGGACATTTCGGCAATCAACCGCGCCAGGCGATGAGTCACCTGATAAAAAGCCATCTCGCTGACCTTGTGAACCATGCCGCGCAACATCCGCCCGAAGTTTGCCAGCACTTTTTGAGCAAATTGCGGGTGCGTCACAATCAACCCGCGCAGCATTTCGGCATTAATCACCCACACAGAGCAATCTTCCAGCGCCTCCACGTTGGTGGGGTTGGGCGACCCGTCAAAAGCGGGGACTTCAGCAAAGGTATCGCCTTCCTGAAGGATTCGCACAATATATTGTCGTCCATGCAAAGAGAGACGGAAAATCTTGGCGCTGCCCTGACGAACAATGTGCAAGCCCTCGCAGGGGTCGCCTTCCCAAAAAAGCACATCGCCGCGCTGATATTCGCGCAAGTTCATACATGCTGAAATTTCCTGCAACATGGCTTCGGGCAAGTCGTCAAAATATTCATTGCCACGCAATGTAGCGATGCGTTCTTTTATGCTTGTTTCAAGTGATTTCATATATTTTTAGGAAGAAGTAAAAAGTAAAAAGTAGGAAGTAAGAAGTAAATTTTCCTGTATAAGTGACGTCACTTTTCACTTGTCACTTGTCACTTTTCACTTGTCACTTCCTAAACCTGACTCAACAAAACCTGATCTGTGCCGCGATTGACCTCCCACGGGTAGATAATGCGGGCGTCAGTCACCGCCGCGTAATAGTCGGGGCGCACGCTGCCAAACAGGTTGCGATATGGGTTGAAATGCAAAACGCAAGTCTCAGAAAATCCGCCCGCCGCAGAGACACGATTTTTGACCGCCGTAATCGTCCGCCCCGAACCCCACACGTCGTCCACAATCAGGGTTGGGCGTCCGCGCAGTTTATCTTCGGCAGGGAATTGAATAAATTGGGGCCAGACCATCAGGTTGGATTTTTCGGTTTTGGATTGAGCGGGAAAATCCACCGCGGCGGTGAGGATATGAGTGATGTCCATCGCTTCGGCGAGCATTCCGCCGGGGATGATTCCGCCGCGCGTAATGACAACCATGGCGGTAAATTCACGTTTAAATTGGGGAAGCAGGTAGTCAATTAATTTATCAACTTCCTGCCAGGAGATCATTTCACGTCGGGGTTCAGGTTGCATGGATTTCCTTTGATAAAATTTTCCGTCCTGAGCGGAGCCGCACGCTCTTGATTTTCGTGCGGCGCAGTCGAAGGGCAGGTCGCATAAAAAGTTTAGGTTTCTATATTACATGCGCTTCGACTGCGTTCGGACGAAAAACATGTCCTCACTCCGCTCAGCGCGAAGATATTTACGCCAGAGCCGCCGCCAACGGAGCGGGAGCGCGTACCGAAGCAGGGCTGCCGTGCGCCTTTGCGGTTTCCACTTCACGCGCCCAAATATAAAGGCAAGTGTTGTAGGCGGTGTTGGTGTAGGAACTGAAAACGCTTGCCACCATCACAAAGGTGAAGAAGACCAACGCGCCGATCACAACGCCCACAATGGAAACCGCCGCTGCGCCGCCAGAGAGATAAGTTAAACCGCCGCCGACTATAAAGGCAATGCCCAAGCCAATGGCGCCAAACACAAAACTGATCAGCCCTGTAACCGCGCGCACGCCCACTGTGCTAATACCCACCAGCAAGAGGTTTTCTTTGGTGATCTTCCACACGCGCTGCATTCCGTCTTTGAGATTCAAATCATCAATAATCATGGCGGGCAAAATGAGAAGCGCGGCTTCTGTCCACAAGGTTCCAAGCAGGCTGGTCGCCGAGCGCGTTAGGCTGGAGACAACGCTGTTTTTTCGGTTACGCTGCGCCGCAGTCTTCAACATATTCACCACCGTTGAAGCCGCCGCGAGAGTCAAAATGTCAAAAAAGTCACGCTGCACTATTTGCCAGGCTTTGTCCATTCTGCCATCGCCTTCTGCCAGAAAGCCGTAGATCAGGTAAACGGTCATGCCAGAAAACACATACGACACGACAAACTGCACAAAAACCAAAACGCCGCCCAAAATGAACATCACAAATCCGCCGCCTTCGCTGCCAAAAATAAAATAACCAATCGCCAGCGGAATGATGCCGATCACAGATATGACCATTCCAGCCACGAGGGCGTAGATGGACGGCAGCAGCAAATCTTTGTCTTTAAAAGCCATCTCCCAAGCCTGTTTGAGAAAAGACCAGCCGCGCGAAAAACTTTGCATGGTTCACACTCCTTTTCGTATCTAAAACTTGCAGGTTGCGTGCCGTTCAGATTATAGCAAACTTATCGGGTCTGCTTCAATGCGCCAGTCGCGCAGTTTCATATCGCGCAGCAGCGAAACGGGGTCGGGCGAACGCACGATAATTTGCCAGCGATGGATGCCATCCACTTTGGAGAAGAAGGACGGGACGGGACCGATCAACTCGGTCTGGATGCGTTTTTCTGCCAAAATTCTGTCCCTGAGCCTGGCGGCAACTTTCTGAGATTCTTCCTCCGCCTTAAGCGGGTCGGCGTGGCGGTATTCCAGCCGCACCAGCCGCGCGTATGGCGGATAGCCCAACTGCTTGCGATACTCCAACTCGCGTTCATAAAACCCGCTCACGTCATGGTGAGATGCAAACTGAATGGCGTAATGTTCGGGCATGAAGGTTTGCAAAACAACTTTGCCGCCCAACGAGGAACGCCCCGCGCGCCCAGCCACCTGCGTTAAGGTTTGAAAGACTCTTTCACTGGCAAACGGGTCAGGCAGACTCAAGCCCACATCTGCCAGCACAATGCCAACCAGCGTGACCAGCGGCAGGTCGAGTCCTTTGGCGAGCATTTGAGTCCCCACCAGCACATCCGCCTGATGATTGGAGAAATGCGTCAGAATCATTTCGTGCGCGTCTTTTTGACGGGTGGTATCCCAATCCCAGCGCAAGGTGCGGACGTTGGGGAACATGGCTTGCACATCCGCCTCAACCTTTTCACTGCCCAAGCCAAACTCGCGGATTTGCACACTCTGGCAACTTGGGCAAGTCTTGGGTCTCTGGCGTGTGTATCCGCAATGATGGCAGAGGAGGGTTGAAGGTTGAACGTTTAACGTTAAACCTTCAACGTGTAACGTCAATGGCGTTTCGCAGTTGGGACATTTCAGCACCAGCCCGCAGTCGCGGCAAAAAATATAGGTGGCTGTGCCGCGTCGGTTGAGGAAGAGGATGGCTTGCTCGCCGCGCGAGATGGTCTCCGCCAGCGACTCAGCCAGCACGCGCGAGAAGATTCCGCGATTGCCATTTTTGAGTTCTTCGCGCATGTCCACCACTTGCACGGGCGGCAGACCCGTTTCGACAATGCGGCGCGGCAGTTCCAATTTGGTTAATTGTCCATGTTCCGATTGAAATCTTTGTTCAATGGTTGGCGTGGCAGAACCCAGCACGCAGACCGCTCCGCACAAACGAGCATACTCCTGCGCGGCGGTGACGGCGTGATAATACGGCGGATCAGATTGATAAAACGACGAGTCGTGGCACTCGTCTACGACGATCAAGCCGACGTTTGGCAAGGGCGAGAACAACGCCGAGCGCGCGCCGATGATGACCTTGAGTTTTCCAGACCGCGCCCGCCGCCAGGTGTCGTAGCGCTCCCCTTCTGACAACTTTGAATGAACCAGTCCCACCTGACCCGGAAAGCGCGAGAGGAAACGCCGCACGGCTTGCGGGGTGAGCGCAATTTCAGGCACAAGGATGATGACTTGTTTTCCGCTTTTGATGGTCTCTTCTGCGGCGCGCAGGTAGATTTCGGTTTTGCCGGAACCGGTAATCCCATACAAAAGATACGTTAAACGTTTAACGTTCAACGTTATTTCATCAAGTGCGAAAGACTGTTCAGGCGTGAGTTCGAGAGGTTGTGTACTTGGTTCTGCGTTCACTTGCCTACCCACTCTATCCAGCGAATCGCGGAAGATTTCATTCTCAAACAGGCGGATCAACCCGCGTTCTTCGAGCGCCTGCAAGTCGGCGAGGGTACAGCCTGTTTCGGCGTAGACCCAGGAAAGGTTGATGGCTTCAGGCTGTCGGATGAGAAATTGCAGCGCACGCTGACGCCGCGCCAGAGTCTGCTTTGTACCGAGATTGGGCATTTCCGCTTCGGCTTCTGCGGGCGGAACAGAGAGTTGCGCAACGCGCAGGTATTTGGGTCGCACACGCGGAGCGGGCAAAACATGCTTCGAGGAAAGCACGCCTTTTTTCACAAGAGCCTGCGCGATCTTACGCCAGTCTATTTTTGCAAAATGCGAATCAATTTGGCGTCCGCGCAGAGCGCCGCGTTCGGTTAGTAAATTGAGCAAACGCTTTTGGATTGGTAATTGGTGATTGGTAATTGGCAATTCCCCACTGGCTACTGACAACTGATTACTGGTTACTGAATACTGAATATCCGCCTGTTGACTCAATCCCGTCGGCAGCATGAGGCTGATGATGGAAGCCAAAGGATTCAGCGTGGATTCTGCCAGACGAATGGCAAGATCAAGCAAGGGCTGAGTCAGAACCGGCGCAGGGTCAAGCAGATCAAGGATCGGTTTGGGATTTTCCACCGCAGGCGAATCAATCAACTGGACGATGATGCCCTGCGCGATTTGATTCCCAAAAGGCGCTGTGACCAGACATCCAACTTGAATTTGCGCGGCAAGATCGGCAGGAACAGAATAGTCGAAGAGGTCTAAAAAGGTGGGAATATTCACAGCAACACGGACAAACATGGTGCGATTATAATGGCGATAGTTAAAAACGGAGGCTGATATGTCAATAACGGTTATAGTGCTGGGTGTAATTGTGGTTTTTGTTTCGGTAGGTCTGCTCGCGTTTGTTTTTATGAAATCGAACAAAGTGCAGTTGACTGGCAAAACAGATGAAAAGCCTGAATGGATGCATTCCGCGCCGCCGCAGGAAACAATGAATGCGACCCGCGCAGATGGGGAAGGCATAACCAGTTTCGATCACGATGCGGGCGAAAGACTTGCCGCGCCCTTTGCCGAACAGATCGAAGATATTCTGCGCGCCAAACTGGACAGCGACCCTTTTAATAAATTTGAAATTGATTTTGGAACTGGCAAAGACGGCTCGCTGGAAATTTGGGTCAATGGAAAAATGTACGCCAGCGTGGAGGAAATTCCCGATGCCGCATTGAAGCAGGCTTTTGGGGATGCGGTGGCAAAGTGGAACAAGCAAAAATAAACAGGAGCATTCAAAGTGGACGTTAAAATTTTTGAAGAACAAGGAAAAAGCGCGGTGACGGTTATGCAGATCAGCGGGCATTTGGACGGGCAAACCTACCAGTCCCTCATTGCCCAGGCGCGCAAAGTGATTGACGCGGGCGCCAAAAATATTCTGCTTGATCTTGCCAGCCTGGCTTATATTTCCAGCGCGGGCTTGGTGGCATTGCACAGCATTGCGTTAATGATGCGCGGCGAAAAAACGCCCAACCTGGAACAAGGCTGGTCTACGCTCAAATCAATGGATCAGCAGTCTGACAAAGACCTGCCAAAAAACTTAAAATTGCTCAACCCAAATCAAGATATTACCAACGTGTTGGAGATGGTCGGCTTTTTGGAATTCTTTGAAGTATTCACGGAACGACAAAAAGCGCTGGACTCTTTTGAGTAAGCGCCGCAAAACCGCCTCTGGCGTTAAACGCGCCTGGCTTGCACGCGCAAAGCAGCCCGCCAGCAAGTGCATGGGCTGATAAAACAAAAAATAATACGAGGAACAATGTCCAAAAAAAAGACAAAAAAAGTTAGCAGCCGCAGCGGATTTTTCGCCTACTTACGAAAGCCTGCTGTGCAATTGGGGCTGGTTGCGCTGGTTGCACTGGTCATCTATCTAATCGCATCCGCCGCTGGCACGGGCGGAGTCGCCGCCGAGCAGGTGCGCGAAATCAGCGTAGACCAAGCCTATTCACTGTATCAAGACGGCGCCTTCGTGGTGGACGTGCGCACACAGGAGGAGTGGGACGAGTACCATCTGCCAAACGTGCCGCTCATTCCACTGGATGAATTGCCCAACCGCCTGAACGAGCTGCCAAAAGATGAAGAAATTCTGGTCATCTGCCGCTCTGGCAATCGCAGCCAGGAAGGACGCGACATTCTGCTTGCGGCAGGCTACAACGCCAGCAGCATTGCGGGCGGCATAAAAGAATGGGATGCCAAAGGCTACCCGATTGAAGGCGTACCCGCGCAATAAAATTAAAATTTGGGAGTTCCACTTCCGAGGCAAAAGGACTCTAAAGTTTTCGCTTTAGAGTCCTTTTATTTTTCACCCCCCTTTTTTTACTGGGTATAATCTTCCCGTGCAAAACACAACTTCCCCCCGCCCTCTCCCGCGCTCGGTCATTCTTTTCATCGCCTTCGGCGTTTTGCTGGCAGTCGTCCTCAGCATGGTTCCAATTGCATTTTTCACCTGGCTCTGGGATAGGCTCAACGTCTTTGCCACTGTCTTCCTCGGCATCTTCATTGAAGCCGCGCCCTATTTGTTACTCGGCACGCTTGCCTCAGGTCTGGTGGAAGTTTTTGTGGATCAAAACCAGATGAGCAAATGGGTCTCACATCGTCCCGTTGCGGCGGCGGTGGGCGGCGCTTTCATGGGCATGGTCTTCCCCGTTTGCGAGTGCGGCGTTGTGCCATTAACGCGGCGGCTCTTCAACAAAGGCTTGCCGCTCTCGGCGGGGATTTCATTTTTGCTGGCGGCTCCCGTTTTAAATCCGATTGTGGTTTTCAGCACTGCCTCTGCTTTTGGCTGGGGCAACATGCTTTTCTGGCGCATGGGAATCAGCCTGGTGATTTCCATCATCGTCGGGCTGGTCTTCTCCATTGAGAAAGACCCCGCAAACATCCTGCGCCCCGTGCTGACTCTGTCTCACGATCACGATCATACGCTGAAAGCAAATGCCACCCTCACCGAAAAATTCCATCATGCGTTTTTGGTCACTGCCGATGAATTCTTCGAGATGGGGCGCTATCTGATTATTGGCTCCATGCTTGCGGCGGGACTGCAAACCTTCATCCCGCAATCTGCCCTGCTTGCCATTGGCAGCGGACCTGTGCTATCAGTCCTCGTCATGCTGGTTCTGGCAATTGTGCTTTCCATCTGCTCCACGGTGGATGCCTTCGTGGCGCTCGGTTTTATGGGAACTTTCAGTTTCGGCTCGGTGCTTTCCTTTTTGGTCTTCGGTCCCATGGTGGACATCAAAAGCGTCATCATGTATTTGCAAGTCTTCCGCCGCCGCCCCGTGACTTATCTCGTCGCCATCCCATTTATGATGAGCCTGCTGGCGGGCGCGCTCTTTAATTATTTTCAGCCATAATTTTTTTTCTTGCGGACTCCAAAGTCTCCAGACTTTGGAAATTCCAACATCTGGAGATGTTGGAGTCCGTTTTTATAGGAAACAACCCTATGCCCAAACGACTCTACCGTTCTCTTCAGGCATTGCTTCTGCTGGGGATGTCCATCTTCCTCGGCGCCAAAGCCGCCAGCGGACAATTGATCTATTACATCAACCAGCGATTTGTGCCGCTGACCATCTTCGGCATCATCTTTCTCGCGGTGCTGGCGCAGACCCTGTTCGCTGAAAATAAGCGCGCGCGCCAACAATCCGATGATGACCACGATCACGACCATGACCACGCGCCTGCTGCGGCAAACCTGTGGTTCATGCTCGTGCCGCTGTTGATCGGCGTGCTGATTCCCGCCCGCCCGCTGGACTCTTCCGCGTTTGCCACCAAAGGCTTCAACACCAATTCACCCATCGTCAGCGCGGATTCGTCGGCGCAGCTTTTTGAAACCGACTCGCAAGAACGCAATGTTTTGGACTGGATCAAGTTATTCAACTACCAGCGTGACATCTCGCAGTTTCTTGGACAGAAGGCATCGGTCATCGGCTTTGTGTATTTTGACGAAGCCCTCAATCAAAATCAATTTTTCGTCAGCCGCTTTGTGGTCACATGCTGCGCGGCAGATGGCTTCGCCGTTGCGATGGTCGGCGAGTGGGATCAAGCCGCCACGCTTGAAAAAGATTCGTGGGTGCTGGTCAAAGGCACGGTGCAATCCATCACACTCAACGATCAGGTCGTGCCGCTCATTCAAGCCGAGTCGGTGCAGGCGGTTCCTGCTCCCGAACAACCGTATTTATTCCCATGAAAATTCGTCTCACGCTCGACACCGCCGCCATGGGCGTGCTTCTTTTTTTGACAGCCGCGCTGGGTCTGGCGGTTTTGCTTGGAGCGCAGGCAGGGCTGCGGGTCTCGGCAACCCTGCCAGAGCGGAGTCTGATCGCGCCTTTCCAAAAAATCAAATTGACCTTCTCCGAGTCGGTTAATCCGCAAATGGCTGAATCCCTTTTTTCGATTCAACCCGCAGTGGACGGAAAAATCGAATGGCTTGATTCGCGCACCATGCAGTTCGCCCCATCCCGCCCCTTTGAGTTGGGTGCGGACTACAGGCTAAATCTCCGCCCAGGCATTTTGACCGAAGATGGCGGCGCGTTGAAAAAAGAGCAGAGTTGGACTGTGCGCGTCCGCGACCCGTTGGTCGTGTACCTGCTGACCGCCGAAAACCAAAGCGGTTTGTGGACGATGGACTTGAACCAAAATCCCGCGCAGCGCCTGACACCCGAAACCATAAAAGTAATTTCGTTTGACGCTTCACACGATGGCGAGTTTGTTATTTTTACTTCAGTCAACGAACAGGGCGGCATTGATTTGTGGCGCGTCAGCCGCGCGGGCGGAGACGCATCCATCCTGCTCGACTGCGGACGTGACCGCTGCACCACGCCCGCCATTTCGCCCAACGGCGCGCGCATTGCCTACTCGCGCGAG
>DYML01000101.1:11350-12910 GCA_020721605.1 Anaerolinea thermophila | reverse complement strand
ATTGGCAACGCGGCGCTCGCGGCGTATGTCCCTGTGCTGACAGGTGACGCGTTCAACGCGATGACCAAATCCAAGCCTGATACATCGGTGCTGCTGCCATTGGCGTTGACCATCGGCATTTCGCAGATCATCCGCGGCGTGCTGCAACTGGGGCGCAACTTCGGCGCGGAACTGCTGGCGCAGCGCATGGAGCGCGACATCCGCGACGAGTTGTATCTTTCGCTGCTCGGCAAAAGCATGACTTTCCACAGTCTGCAGCCCGTCGGCGATACGATGGCGCGCGCCACCAATGATGTGCGCGAGGTGAACTACATGTTCAGCCCTGGCGTGAATCTCGTGGTGGGTTCGTTCATGTTCCTGATGATGCCGTTCTTCGCCGCACCGCAATATCATGTTTCGCTGTTGCTCACGCCCGCCATTTTTACTGTGATTTATTTCATCGCGCTGGCGCGTTACCTGAAAAATCTCGCGCCCATCACCGATGAAGTCCGCGCGACTTTTGGCACGATGAACACGCACCTCTCCGAGTCGCTGGATGGCGTGGAGATTATGAAAGGCGCAGCGCAGGAAGGCGCGGAAGTGGATCGCTTTGTCTCGAATGCGCGGCGCGTGCGCGATGCCTTTGTGATGCAAGGCGATCTCGAAGGGCGCTACATTGCCATGCTGATTCTTGGCGCCGCCTACGCGGGCGGACTTGTCCACGCGCTGCTGCTTTTCCGCGCGGGGACGATCAATCTCGGTGCTGTGATCGCATACTTTGGGCTTTTGCGACTTCTTGAGTTCCCGACCTTCACATCCACTTGGGCATACTCGCAAATTTCTTCGGGGCTTTCGTCTGCCCGCCGCATTTTGGAATTGATGAATACCGAGACTCGGCTCGACCAAAACGCCGCAGGCTCAACTCAGGACATGCGCGGCGAAATCGAGTTTCGCGGAGTTTCATTTCGTTACCCCTCTCCCGTTTCTGGGAGAGGGGCTAGGGGTGAGGGAGAATCCGTTGTGCAGGATGTTTCCTTCAAAGTCAAGCAGGGACAAACTGTCGCCATTGTCGGGCAGACGGGCGCGGGCAAGACTTCGCTCGTCAAGTTGATCAACCGCACCTACGATGTGACTTCGGGTCAGGTGTTGGTAGATGGGATCGACGTGCGCGAGTGGAATCTGGCTTCGCTGCGTTCGCAAATCTCCATCATCGAGCAGGACATCTTTTTGTTCTCGCGCTCGCTGAGTGACAATATCGCCTTCGGCAAGCCAGGCGCGACCCGAGATGAAGTGATTGCCGCATCCATCGCGGCACAGGCGCATGAATTTATTCTTGGCTTCGATCAAGGCTACGACACCATCGTCGGGGAACGCGGTGTGACCCTTTCGGGCGGACAACGCCAGCGCATCGCGCTCGCCCGCGCCTTTCTCACTGATCCGCGCGTGCTGGTGCTGGACGACTCCACTTCGGCGATTGACTCCGCCACCGAGGACAAAATTCAGCGTGCCATCTCCAACGCCGCCCGCGGACGCACGACCTTCATCATCACCCACCGCCTGTCGCAGATCCGCTGGGCTGAT
>DYML01000101.1:0-11250 GCA_020721605.1 Anaerolinea thermophila | reverse complement strand
CGCTTGTCAGTCCTGCTGAATTGGAACGATTGGAGCGCAGCGCAAACATGGCATATCGTCTTGCCTTGGCGTTGGGACAAAATGCGGCATTGCTTGAAGCGGTGGAACGTCACGAAGTTCACCCTGCCATGTCTGCGTTTGGACTTTGGGCAGATGTTGAATTTGAAAACCTGACCGATGAAATTTACGCTGGACGCAAATCTTCTTCAAAGCCAGGGATTGATCTATGAAAATTTTGGACAGCGATCACTGCGTTGCCATCCTGCGCGGCAAACTTGACTTGCGAAACAAAGTGAGCGCGGATGACGAACTGGCAATTACCACCATCAGCATTGGCGAATTAATGCATGGCGCACACCGTTCCCAACGCCCTGCTGATAATCTAGCGCGGCTCGATGTGCTTCTCGCCTCGCTCACCGTCCTGCCATTTGACGAATCATCCGCCCGTCGGTTTGGGTTGCTCAAAGCCAGCCTCGAAAGTAAAGGACTTCCTCTGCACGACCTCGACCTGCAAATCGTCAGTATCGCGTTGGAAAACGACCTGCCGCTTGTGACGCACAACCAAAAGCACTTTGCACGAATCGAAAAACTTAACCTCGAAGACTGGCTGGAATAAAGTCAAAATCTAAAATTCTGCTGGCGCAGCATAACAAATTCATGGAAATTCAGCGGTTACACCAATCGTAAATCAAAAATCGGAAATCTAAAATAGCATGGGCTTCTTTGCTGGACTTAACGACGAAAAATATGACCGCCAGTACTCCGACCGTGACCTTTCGCGGCGGATCGCTGACTTCTTCCGAACGCAGGTAAAACAACTTGTGTTCGTTTCGATGATTGTGATTATCCTTGCGTTCATTGGCGCGGCGCTGCCTGTGGTGGTCAGCCGCATGGTGGATTTGCTCAGTGACCAGCCGACGTTGCCAGCCATCGCGGCGGTTGGCGGGATTCTGATGGGGGTTGGAGTCGGCTTGTGGGGACTGAACTGGCTGAGGCGGAGTCTGATCGTGCGCGCAGTCGGCGATGTCGTCCTCGATCTGCGCACCCGCGCATTCCGCGCCGCCGCCGAGCACGACCTGTCGTTCTATGACCAATTCTCATCGGGGCGCATTGTTTCGCGCATCACATCCGACACCAATGACTTCGGGCAGTTGATCGTCATCATCGCCGACGTGGTTTCGCAAATGGCGCAAGCCCTCATCTTGGGCGTGGTGCTGTTCCGCACCGACTGGCGCATGTCGCTGCTTTTGGTCGCGTTCATGCCCGTCATCTTTGGCGTAGCGGCGGGCTTTCGCGCGCTGGCTCGCCTCGTGACCAAACGCGGCATGAAAGCCACAGCGGACGTGAACGCCGCCATCAAGGAAACCATCAGCGGCATTTCGATTGCGAAAAATTTTCGGCAGGAAGCCAGCATCTTCGCCTCGTTCGACGAATCAAACCAGCAGTCGTATCAGGTCAACATTCGGCGCGGATTTGTACTCTCGTTGGTCTTCCCCACACTCAACGCGCTCTCGGGCATTTTCGTCGGCATCCTCATTTACGCGGGCGGCATGAGCGCCGAGCAGGGACTGGTCAGCATCGGCGCGTGGTATCTGTTCATCATGAGCCTCGACCAATTCTTTTTTCCGATCCTCAACCTCACTTCGTTTTGGGCGCAGATTCAGGGCGGGCTGTCCGCCGCCGAGCGCGTCTTCGCGTTGATTGACGCCGACCCGAATGTGATCCAAACCGAAAAGGTGGATGTGCCGCGACTGCGGGGCGAGATTCAATTTGAGCATTTCAATTTCCATTATTCGGATAAAGAGCCGATCCTGCGCGACTTTGAGCTGGTCATACGACCCGGAGAGACTCTAGCCCTGGTCGGTCACACGGGCGCGGGCAAGTCTTCGATAGCCAAGTTGATCGCGCGCTTTTACGAATTCCAGGGCGGACGGCTGATGATTGATGGGCGCGACATTCGCACGTTTGATCTGGTTCAATACCGCCGCCAACTGGGAATTGTTTCGCAAGTCCCGTTCCTTTTCTCAGGGACGGTTGCGGACAACATCCGCTACGCCATGCCTGGCGTGCCAGAAGAGGCAATGCTCAAGCTCGCCAAAAAGATTGGCGACGGTGAATGGCTGGAAACCCTGCCCGACGGCTTGCACACCAGCGTGGGCGAGCGCGGCAACCGCCTCTCGATGGGGCAGCGTCAACTGGTGGCGCTCATGCGCGTGCTGGTGCAAAATCCCGCCATCTTCATTTTGGACGAAGCCACCGCCAGCATTGATCCGTTCACCGAATGGCAAATTCAGCAGGCTTTGAACCTGATCCTGAAAAACACCACCAGCATCCTGATCGCGCACCGCTTGTCCACCGTGAAAGCAGCGGATAGAATCGTCGTCATGCAAAAAGGCGCCATCATCGAGCAGGGGAGTCACGATGGGCTGTTAAGTCAAAACGGTCACTATGCTGAGTTGTACAATACCTATTTCCGCCATCAGAGTCTGTCGTATGTGGAGGAGGGGAGGAAAAGGATGAAGGATGAAAGTTTGAAGGTTACAGGTTGAAAGTTAAGCGGAAGTCTGTAGCCTGTTGAATAATGTTGATCATATTCCCGACATCAGGAATATGATTGGAATACAAGACGACCATTTTGTTGATGTCAACAAAATGATAGGCGAGACAAGAATTAAATATGCCCTTTAACGAACTCAACAGCGCCAAATATTTCTTCATTCATATTTAAAGCATCAGAGTCTGTTGTATGTGGAGGAGGGGAGGAAAAGGATGAAGGGGGAGGGATAAAAGTTTGAAGGTAAATAATCCGCAAGGCTAAGTAAGATATAATTTTAAATATATTACTTGCGAGGATACAAATGAAATATATTGACAATATATTACTCGGAGATTGTCTTACAGTTCTAAAGTCTATTCCAGATAATTCTGTTGATTTAATTGTTACTTCACCGCCCTACGCCGATCAAAGACAAGACACCTACGGAGGAGTTCACCCTGATAAATACGTCAATTGGTTCATGCCTCGTGCTGATGAACTTTACAGAGTTCTAAAGCCCACTGGATCATTTATCCTAAATATCAAAGAACGAGTACTCAGTGGAGAACGACACACCTATGTTTTAGAACTTATCATGGAGATGAGAAAACATAAGTGGCTATGGACTGAAGAGTATATGTGGCACAAAAGAAATTCACATCCTGGGAAATGGCCTAATCGTTTTAGGGATAACTGGGAACGTCTCTTGCATTTCAACAAGTGTAAACACTTTAATATGTATCAAGATGAAGTTATGGTTCCTGTTGGTGATTGGGCTAATAGTCGGCTTAAGAAACTAAGCGAGACAGATAAAATCAGAGATAATTCAAAGGTCGGCAGTGGGTTTGCCAAGAATGTATCCAACTGGGTAGGGAGAGACATGGTCTACCCCACCAACGTATTACACTTAGCCACTGAAAGTTCCAATCAAGGACATTCCGCTGCATTCCCCCCCTCTCTCCCTGAGTGGTTTATCAAATTATTTACTAAGGAAGGTGATTTGGTACTTGATCCCTTCGTTGGGTCAGGAACAACTTGTTTAGTAGCCAAACAACTAAACAGGCACTATATAGGAATAGACGCACAAAAAGAATTTATCACTCTTGCCAAAAATAGGCTCGAACGGAGTAAACAATGAATCAACTTGATTTCAAAGAAGTCCGTAAATATGTAAATGAACATATTAATATATTTCACGAAGATAGAATCAGAAAAGTATCAGAGACAACTTTACAAAAAGTGATAAGTAAAAATCCATATCTATCAAGAGCAAAGAATATAACTAAGGCATCAGAACTTGTAGAAGGCGCTTTAAATGCAAGGCTATCTTCTTCTGAGGAAGAGTTGTTCGGCAACTTCTTGGAAGCCCTGGCTATATATATAGCAGAGCAAACTACAGGCGGGCGCAAATCAGGAGTTGCAGGCCTTGACTTGGAATTTGACTACAAAGATTGGCACTACTTCATCAGTATCAAGTCTGGAATCGCTTGGGGCAATAAAGATCAGCACGATGCGCTAAAAAAGAATTTTAATCTTGCATTAAATACTTTTAAACAAAATAAAGGTCAAAGAAGTAATGTAGACGCAATCCTTGGTATTTGCTATGGAAAGACAAGAACCGCACGGCAGGAAGCTGGGTATTTAAAAGTAGTCGGTCAAAACTTCTGGACATTTATCTCAGGCAATCAAGATTTGTATAAAGATATTATTGAACCTATTGGATACAAAGCAAAAGAACATAACGACAAATACAGTGAAGAATATTCAAAACTGGTCAACAAACTTACTAAACAATTCATAGAAGGTTACTGTAGTAAAGATGGAGCTATTAACTGGGAATTATTGGTGGAAGAAACCTGTGGCAACCTTGATTTAGAGAAAAACGGATTTACTTTTTAGTATGCGGCATGTCGCTTTGTGTGCAAGTATCCAAGCCTGCCCAGAGGCACAGTCCGCTGGCGGGGAGGGTTAGGCGCATGATTAAAAATAATATAGTGAGCATTTATAATGCAAACAATTTCTCTATGAGCGCGGCGTCAAACCCGAAGCTCTGCCGCCTGCCGAGGATGCCAAAAAATTACAACGCAAGTTGGATGGCGATGAAAAGAAACTGCTCAAAGATGTGAAAAAGAAAAAAAGGGTAGAAGCCTACATATTGTTCTCATCCAGGGGTATCCATCAATTTCACATTTAACCTAACGCTAATTTCAGGGATAACAGTACACAGGTGCGTAATGGGAACTTTTTCAACCAGCAAATCTTTAAGTCACGGCGATGACAGCGCGGCAGAATTTGTCATTGAAATGTTAAATGGCGACCCTACCTTTGCCGTCAATTTTGACCGCATTCAATGGGATAACAAAAATAATTGTTATGTAATTATTGAATACTTACTGTGCGACGAGTCGCAGTTTGCGCGGGGCGTTACTCCGCATACCAGCCATCCAAACCGTTATTTTCATAAAAACGCCCGAAAATTTCTTGCCCTCTGGCAAATTGCCGCCGACCTGCGCGCCATTCTTTATCTGGTTAATTATGCTAAAAAAGGCACCGAATTTCAAAATCAGGTTCTGCTGATGAAAGTGGAAATGATCAACGCTGACCTTGCAGCGCCCGTAAAAACAATTGACCGAAAAATAACGCGCAGTCAATATTCTGCCTGGTTTCGAGAATTAAATATCCGAGGAAAAAGATAAGATGATGGAAAGAAAATCTGGCTATGTCCAGTGGTCAAAAGAGGAACTGCTTGCCCATATTGAAAAAATAGAGCAGCAAAGAAAGTATGGTCTGGTCTGGGATGAAGAGCGGGTTCAGGAAGAGTTTGAATCCCAGTCGCTTACTTCCCTGCCCGTCTTGCAGCCAATACCCAGTCATTCCGTCAGCCTTAACCCCAATCAGCCCACACATATTTTGATCGAAGGCGATAATCTTCATGCGCTTTCCGTGCTAAATTACACCCATGAAAACGCGGTGGATTTAATTTATATTGATCCGCCCTACAATCGCGGCTTGCGTGATTCTAATGATTTTCGCTACAACGACAAATACATAGATCGGTCAGACACATTCCGCCACAGCAAATGGCTTTCTTTTATGGCAAAGCGTTTGCTGGCGGCAAAAACGCTGCTGAAAGAAAGCGGCGCCATTTTTGTTTCCATTGACGACCATGAACTGGCGCAATTGAAGTTGTTAATGGATGATATTTTTGGCGAGGAGAATTATAAAAATACAATCCTGCTGCGGCGCGGCGCAAAAAATGTTCAAGCCCAGTTTGACACCATAGATAAATTATCCAGCGGCTATGAATATGTTTTGTTTTATTCCAAAACACCCAATCAACGCTTTGCCAAAATGGTTAAGGAATTGGAGCAAACCAAACCTGGCGCGTGGAACAATCACTGGCGCGGAACAGACCGCCCCACCATGCGCTATGAACTTTTTGGCATTACGCCGCAGACCGGGCAATGGCGCTGGGGCAGGGCTAGAAGTTTAGCCGCAATTGAAAACTACCAATTAATGCTGCAAGAAATTGGCGGCACAGAAAATGAATTAACAGCCTCAAAAATTGATGCCTGGTTTCTTGCAAAATCTGCCGAACTGGGGGAAGAAGTTGACCTGCTTCGGCTTTCTGTTGGCAAAAAACCCGAACACTATATTCCACCCACCGACACAACGCTTTTAAACGATGTTTGGTTTGATATTTCGCCCAATAGCACCAGCGTATTAAAATCCATCTTTGGTAAAAAAGTTTTTGACAACCCCAAACCGTTGGAGTTGATTAAACGAATTAGCAAGTTTGTCGGCAGGGATGCGGTGGTCTTGGATTTTTTTGCAGGCAGCGGCACCACCGCTCACGCTCTGCTGGAGATGAACGAAGAAGATGGCGGACAGCGCCAGATCATTCTTGTCACCAACAATGAAAATGACATCTGCACCGAAGTGTGCTATCCGCGTTTTAAGAAAATTCTCGCCGGATACGAAAATTCAAGAGGCGTGCAGGTTAAGGGTTTTGGCGGCAACCTCAAATATTTTCGCGCTTCTTTTGTAAAAAATCAGGCAAGTGAGATGCTCAATCAATGCACCGACTTGCTTTGTCTCAAACATGGCATATATACATTGGAAAAGGAATCTGACGCGGCGGGTTGGAAAATTTTTTCAAGCCTTCATACATATCTGGCTGTGTGCTACCGTGTGGATGATGAAGCGTTGGATGCCTTGCGCGTGGAAATGAATCAAATAAAAGCCGAGAAAATTTTATATTGTTTTACGACAGACCCTGCCGAGGTAAATGCCTGTAATTTTTCAAACTGGGAAAATCTTCGGGTGTTGCCTGTTCCGCCGGGTATATTAAATCTTTACAGACGCAGCCGATCTTAATTTCCATTAAAAAAGCGCCCTCCAACTGGAGGGCGCTTCTAAAAGGCGCTAAAAACTTTTTTGTCTCCCAATGGGGAACGGGGTTAGAACCCTTCCAGTTTGCTTAAATCTGCCATGCCGTTTGAAAGGCGGGCAACTTGCGCAACCAGCGCAAGGCGATTTTGTTTCACCTTCTCGTCCTCTGCCATGACCAGCACTTTGTCAAAGAAGGCGGCAATGGCGGGAATTAAGATTGCTACGGCATTCAAAAATTCATCCACGCTGTTGAAGGTTGAAGGTTGAAGGTTGAAAGTTTGATAAAGATTCTTCTCTTCCGCTTCGACCATTAACTGTTCATTGATTCCTAAAGACTGATCACCGACTACGCCTGCCGAGCGGATGATGCGGACACAGCGGGCGAAGCCGTCCAAAATGGATGACCAATCTTCCCGCGTGACCCACGCCGAAAGTTGCTTCACCGCCCGAAGCGTTCCCGCCGGATTGTTGGATTGCGCGGCAAGCACGGCTTCCACTACATCGTGCTTGAATCCCATATCGCCGAGTGTCACCTTTAAGCGCCCCGCAATAAATTCGAGGATTTGTTTTTGCGTTTCAGGCAAGACTTCAATGGGCTGGGTCTTGGCAGATTCCGCAACCGCGAGCGCGAGGTCAAAGTTCAGATCATGTTCGATGAGCGGTTGCACAACACCAATTGCGGCGCGGCGCAAGCCGAAGGGGTCTTTTGCGCCAGTGGGAGCCAGCCCTGCGGCAAAGAGACCGACCAGCGTGTCTATTCTATCGGTTAGGGCAACTGCAAGCCCTGTTTTGCTTTTTGGCACAGGCTGATATTGCTCCGCAATCGCTTGCGCTACTTCCTGGTCTTCGCCGTTGCGCAGGGCATATTCACCGCCGATGATGCCTTGCAGCGAGGTCATCTCTGTCACCATTTGGGTTACGAGGTCTGCTTTGGCGAGGAAGATGCTGCGTGAAAGGTGTTTGAGATGTGTGACATCATGTTTGAGCCCAAGCATGGCGCCCAGTTCCGCGCCGAGAATTAACATGCGGTTGGATTTATCCAGCATGGAGCCAAGTTTGGTGTGAAAGGTCAGCGTGGAAAGTTTGGGACGATATTCCGCCAGTTTGAGTTTAATATCTTCGCGCACGAAGAAGTTGGCATCGGCAAAGCGCGCATTCAATACATGCTCATTCCCTTCGCGCACGGTGTCAATGTGGAGGTCGTCGCCGTTTCTGATTGCTATAAAATGCGGCAACAACGTTGAACGTTCAACGTTTAACGTTGCAGGCTGGACAGGGAAATACCTCTGGTGTTTCTTCATCACCGAGATGATCACATCACGCGGCAGGGCGAGGAATTCTTCGTTGAATCCGCCCATAACTGCGGTAGGCATTTCGATGAGGTTGGCGACTTCGTTGAGCAAGCCTTCTTCGATGATGGCTTGTCCGCCGAGCAAGGCTGCGGCTTGATTGACCTGTTCGATGATGGAGGCTTTGCGTTCTTCTTTATCGAGCAAAATGCCTGCTTCACGAATTACGTCAAAATATTGTTCGGCGGAAGGGATGGCGATGTCGGGCGAGCCGTAGGGGCGAAGTCCGCGCGAGATGTTTCCACTCACCACGCCTGCATATTCAAACGGGATGACCATGTCACCGAGCAGGGCAACGTACCAGCGGATGGGACGGGAGAAAGCCACGCCCGAATCATTCCATCTCATTGATTTTTCAAACTTGATGCTTTCGACCAATTTGGGCAACGCGTCCACGAGGACTTCAGGGGTGGGGCGTCCCTTTTGTTTGACGACAGCCGCCACGTATTTTCCACCGTCGATCTCGCGGGCTTCGAGTGTGGCGGGGTCGAGGTTATTTTTCTTGGCAAAGCCTAGCGCGGCTTGCGTCGGCTTGCCGTCTTTGTCGAAGGCTTTATCGGCGGGCGGACCTTTGACGAGGTCTTCGCGGTCAGGCTGATTCGGGGAGAGAGAGTCCACTGAAATAATGATCCGCCTCGGGGTGGTGAAGATGCGGACATCTTTGTAGTCGAGTCTAAGTTCACTTAACAGGGAAGGAATCCGTTGGCTGAGTTGTTCGTAAGCGGAGTCGACATCGTTGGCGGGTAATTCTTCAACACCGATCTCTAGTAAGAAGGGAGAAGTTGATAAGTGAGAAGGAAGAGCGGTTTTCCCTTCTACCTTTTTACTTTTTACTTCTTGCTTCAACAACGGATATTCCAGCCCCTTACGCTGTTCGCCATACGAGACTGCGACGCCCTTGGCTAATTCGCGGATGCGGCGGAAGAATGCCTGACGCTCGGCAACGCTGATCGCGCCGCGTGTATCTAAAATATTGAAGCAGTGCGAGCATTTGAGGACGTAGTCGTGCGCGGGGACGATGAGTCCACCCGCGAGACAGGCGTCGGCTTCGGCGGAGAAGAGGTCGTACATGGCGCGGACACGTTCAACGTCAGCGGTCTCGAAATAATATTTTGAGTGTTCGAACTCTTCCTGACGGCGGATCTCGCCGTAGGTGACGACTTTGCCGTAGTCCTTGCCCTGGGGGCTTTGTCCCCAGGGTTCGTTCCAGATGGCTTTGGCGTTGTTGAGCGCGATGAGGATGCGTTCGAGCCCGTAGGTGATCTCGACCGAGACGGGGTCGAGCGCCACTCCGCCCATCTGCTGGAAGTAGGTGAACTGCGTGATCTCCTGCCCGTCGAGCCAGACCTCCCAGCCCAAACCCCACGCGGAGATGGCGGGCTGTTCCCAGTTATCTTCCACGAAGCGGATGTCATGCTGGCGCGGGTCGATGCCGAGGGCTTTGAGCGACTCGAGATAAAGTTCCTGCGGATTGCCAGGGTCGGGCTTGAGGATGACCTGATACTGGGTGTGCAGTTGGAAGCGGTTGGGGTTCTCGCCGTACCGCCCGTCATCGGGGCGGACAGACGGCTCGACGTACGCCACGTTCCACGGCTCGGGTCCAAGCACACGCAGGAAGGTGGCAGGGTTCATCGTCCCTGCGCCGACCTGGGTGTAGTACGGCTGTGTGATGAGACATCCGTGCGACGCCCAGAAGTCTTGTAGTTTGAGGATGATTTCTTGGAAGGAGGAAGAGGTCATTTGGGATTTCCGATTTGGGATTTTGGATTGGTGATTGCGGATGGGATTATAACTGATGAATGATTTGCGCTTCACGCGATGGGGAGAGTTGATTCTATTAGGCCCTAATCCATGCCCATTACCCATCCCATAAAATTCTTACAAACAACTATGGTGTAAGGGCACAACGGAAACCGCCATCCTCGCTAGCAACATGCTCATACCAGCCATGACGGAAGGTAGTACGAGACTGGTCAGCAGCACCATTCCATGAACCACCACGCACGACACGGGAATCACCTGAATTTGGACCAAAAGGATTTGATAAAGAGGAAAGCAAACCATAATAGCCAGTCCAATCATACCAATCGTTCACCCACTCAGAAACATTACCAGCCATATCGTACACACCGTATGGGCTGATATCAAGATAACTTCCTACTTCTACGGTATCACCAACACAAGCATTCTTGTAGTTCGCAATTCCACAATTAATAGAGTCGTTCCATGGATATACACGATCATCTGTACCGCGCGCAGCTTTTTCCCATTCAGCTTCAGTAGGCAATCTCTGCCCTGCCCAGTCACAATAGTTTTTTGCGTCGCCCCAACTCACATAGACAACAGGGTAATTATCAAATTCAGGGTTTCCATAATAATTAAGGCGTGTATATGATGATATTGAATGATCCAAACACCCGCCTGCATTTACACAAGATTGATATTTTTTATTAGTCACTTCAGTTTCATCAATCCAAAAAGCATCAAGATAAACAGTGTGGATGGGTTTTTCATTGGAATAGCGATTATCTGAATTGCCATCACTACCCATTTTAAATTCGCCATTTGGCACAAAAACCATTTGAGTGTGTTTGATATCAGCAATTTCAGTCCCAAGAGAGTTTGGAGCAGGAGTCCATGTTCTGGTTGACATGACTATTGGAACGGGCATTTGCGTTTTTGTTGAAACAACAATTGAACCTATAGGCGTATCTTGAGCAACAGGGTCTAATATTTCAGTATTTTTTACAATTGATATAAACGAATCAAATTTGGGAATTACCATACCTTCTTGGAATCTCAACGCAAGAATACCAGATAAAATAGTTCCCACAACTAACACCCAAATTCTTTTTTTTTCATCTTTTATGATTATAGCTAGAATAAGCGAGACAAGCTCGCCAACAAAAAAAGAAAAAAAACTTTGGCCAATATTTCCCATATTATATTTCCTAATTTACAAAGACTACTTTA
>DYML01000100.1 GCA_020721605.1 Anaerolinea thermophila | reverse complement strand
CCTTCGATGCCGCCAAATAGTTGTTTGGTCATTTTTTCACCAGCCATAAATAGGAGTAGGGTTGGAGCGTGAGTTTGTCTTTGACCGCGATGTTTTGACCAGCGAATAAATCCAGGTATGTCGTTTGATATTCGGCGGGGATATTGACCACTTCGGCGGCGTCGCTCAAGTTATTGAGGATGAGCACGGTCTCGCCGTCATGTTCGCGGATGTACGCGGCGACGGCGGGGTTGCCCGCGTCGAGCCACTTCATGCCGCTGCCGCCGAATGCCGCGTGCGACTTTCGCAGGGCAATCATGCGCTTGACCGAACGGAAAAATGAGTCGGGGTTGTTGATTTGGCAGGCGACATTGACGCGCTCGTATCCTAATTCACCTTTGATGGGTTCGATGAACGGCTTGCCTGTGGAAAAGCCCGCGTTGGGGACGTTGTCCCATTGCATGGGCGTGCGCACGCCGTTGCGGTCGAAGAGGTCGAGGTTATCGCCCATGCCGATTTCGTCGCCGTAGTAGATAATGGGCGAGCCAGGCAGGGTGAAGAGAATCGAGTTCGCCAGTTCCATTTTGCGGCGGTCGTTGTCGAGGAGCGGGGCAAAGCGGCGGCGGATGCCCATGTTGAGTTTCATGCGCGGTTCGGGCGCGTACTGTTCCCACATCCACTGCCGTTCTTCGGGCGTGACCATTTCCAGCGTCAACTCGTCGTGGTTGCGGAGGAAGGTACACCACTGGCAGTTTTCGGGGATGGCGGGCGTGCGGCGCATGATTTCTTCCATGTCCGCGAAGCGTCCCTTTTTGAGCGCCATGTAGATGCGCGGCATGATGGGGAAGTGAAAGCCCATGTGGAATTCGTCACCGTCGCCGAAGTACGGGCGCACATCTTCGGGATATTGATTGGCTTCGCAGAGCAGGATGCGCCCTGGATAATTTTCTTCCATGAAGGCGCGGAGTTTTTTGAGGTAGTCGTGAGTCTCTGGCAGGTTTTCGCAGTTCGTGCCTTCGCGTTCGATGAGGTAGGGAACGGCGTCGGCGCGGAATCCGTCAATGCCCAGGTCAAGCCAGAAACGCGCCACGTTGAGCATTTCTTCCTGAACTTTGGGGTTGTCGAAATTTAAGTCAGGTTGGCTGGCGTAAAAACGATGCCAGTAATATTGACCCGTCTTTTCGTCCAGTGTCCAGTTGGAGGGTTCGGTATCCACGAAGATGATGCGGGTGTCTTTGTATTTCTGGTCGGTGTCGCTCCAGACGTAGTAATCGCGATAGGGCGAGTTGCGGTCGGAGCGGGAGGCGACAAACCAGGGATGTTCATCCGAGGTGTGATTCAGCACCAAGTCCATCACAATGCGGATGTTGTGTTCATGTGCCGCGCGAATCAATTCCTTCAAGTCGTCGAGCGAGCCGAAGGTTTTATCCACCGAGTAATAATCGGCGATGTCGTAGCCGTCATCTTTCAGCGGCGAGGGGTAAATCGGCATAATCCAGATGCAGTCCACGCCAAGGGTTTGGAGGTAGTCCAGTTTCTCGGTGATGCCGCGCAGGTCGCCGTGTCCGTCGCCGTTGCTATCCTTGAAGGCGCGGACGGAGATTTCGTAAAAAACAGCGTTTTTGTACCAGAGGTTGTTCATAGAAAAAATTTTCACCACGAAGGGTCACAATGGGTCACGAAGTTTTTTTGTTTTACTTTGTGTTCCTTTGTCCCCTTCGTGGTTGAGTCCTTTTAACTTAAAAATCTAATGGAATAAAAATGGACTGGCTGCCCAGTCCATTTTTTGTTTTAGCCTTTGACTGAGCCTGCAAGCAATCCGCGTACAAAGAAGCGTTGCAGGGCGAAGAATACCGCGAGCGGCAACAACATACTGACGAAAGCGCCCGCAGTGAGCAGGTGCCAGTCCTGCCCTTTTTCGCCGACGATGGATGCCAGCGCGTAGGTGACCACGCGGCTCTTATCTCCCAAAAAGACGAGGGCGATCAGGTAATCATTCCAGACCCACAGGAATTGGAAGATGGCAAAGGAAGCCAGCGCGGGGACTGAAAGCGGCAGAATCAATTTTGTGAAGATCGTGAAGTTGGATGCCCCGTCAATGTAGGCGGCTTCCAGCAGATCACGCGGCAGGGTACTCATGTAGTTGAACAGCAGGTAGGTGGCAAGCGGCAGACCAAAGCCCGTGTGTGCCAGCCAAATGCCGAGAAAAGTTCCATTCAAGTTTAGTTTGGTGTAATCCTGCAAAATGGGGACGAGCGAAATTTGCAGCGGCACAACGAGAATCGCAACGACCATCGTAAAGATCACGCTCCGTCCGGGGAAGTTCAGCCACGAAAAACCGAAGGCGGCGAAGGCGGCGATCAAAATGGGGATGATGGTGGCGGGGACGGCAACCGCAATCGAGTTGAGAAATGCGCTGCCCAGGCTGTTTCCCTTGCGGGTGATTTCATTCCCGCCAGCGTCCGTAAAACTGATTTCTTTTCCAGTCAAGACATCTTTGTAGTTGTCAATCGTCAAGGGCTTGAAAAAGAAGCCAACCCATTTTTCTTCGGAAACAAGTATGGTGCGCGTGCGTTTGTTTCCGTACCAGGTCAGCGTGCGTCCGTCGGACAAATCAACGCCCTGCCGCAGTTCTTCAAATGTTGCTGTAATGCCTTCAATTTGCATTGGGACATTCACATCCACTGCGGGGTCAAGGACGATCTCACCTGATTGGATATTTTCTTTGTGAGGCAGCACCGTCCACCAGCCCGATGTGAAGATGTCCTGACTATTGCGAAAAGATGTGATAAAAACGCCCAGCGTGGGCAATAGCCAGAAGAAACTAATCAGAATGAGCACCCCGTTGATCACGAGGCTGGAGCGTGTTTTTTGATTTTTATAACTGGCAGCCATTAGAACGCCCTCCGTTCCTTGTTGAATTCTCGCAGGTTATTGACAATGACGGGGATGACGGCAATTAGCAGGACAATGGCAATGGCGGATGCGCGTCCCGTGTTGCCGTAGGTGAAGCGTTGCAGGTAAAACTCGTTGGCAATGACGTTGGTGCCGTTGTTGCCGCCGGTCATCACGCGCACGATGTCGAATAATTTGAGGCTGAAAATAACAATGGTGGTGATGACGGTGATCAACGTGCCTTTGATGTAGGGAATGATGATTTTGAAGAAAGCCTGTATTTCGGTTGCGCCGTCAATGCGGGCGGCTTCCAACAATTCCAAGGGGATGCCTTTGATGGCGGAGGAGATGACCACCATGGCATAGCCTGTTTGCAGCCAAACCATAATCACGATCAAAAACAGGTTGTTCCAGGGCGGCAGGCTCAACCAGGGCTGTGATTGTCCGCCAAGCGCCAGTACGACGGCGTTGAGCAGCCCAATCTCTTCAATGCCCACGCCCTCGCCTTTGTAGGTGTAAACGAACTTCCAGATCACGCCGGCGCCTACGAATGAAATTGCCATGGGCGTGAAGATGATTGCTTTGTAAACCGACTCGAAGCGGGTGCGGTCAGCCAGAACTGCAATCAGCAGACCAAGCCCCACACTGAATGCGGTGCCGATAATCATCCACAACAGGTTGTTGCGGAAGGTTTCCAGCATGATGCGGTCGGTGAACGCAAAAACATAATTGTCGAAGCCGACCCACTTGACGCCAATATCGTCTTTGAAACTTAATATCAGTGTGCGCAAAACGGGAACAGCCAAATACCAGCCCATGATGACGACTGCCGGACCGACATATACAAAGGGCTGCAAGTGCCGAGTCCAAGGGTCGGGAAGTTGTTCCACGAACCAGTTGGATACAATGTAAAGCAGGGCTACTCCCGCCACACCCCAAATAATGGCGACCAGTACAATTACAATTTGCGGGGCATCACTGTCGCGCAGGAAAATAAAAACCTGCCATAACACAAGGAATGTAATTACGGGAACAAAAAATGAGATTAATATCCGCCCCAGGGTTGCTGCCAACCCTCCAACAATGCCTGTCGTACCTGAGTTCTTGTCTTGCGGTTTTTGCATGGTCATACCTCCTGGGGATCAAATAGAGTCCGATTGAGGTTCAAAGGAGCGGGAAAACCAAGTTTCCCGCTCCTTTTTATTTTATACGGTTTTACTCGAAATTACACTATTTGGGCCAGGAGGCGTCAATCTGCATCAGTGCAGTGTCTTCGTCAATCGAGCCGCTGACATAGTCGGTCATGTACTTCCAGAATGTGCCTGCGCCAACAGCGCTGGGCATTAAGTCGGAGGCATCGAAGCGGAAGGTGGTTGCGTTCTGCAGCATTTCAGCAACACCACGGGTGATGGGATCGCCGTACCAGTCGAGGCTGGCATCGTTGTGTGTGCCAATCATACCGCCGGCTTCGATCCAGGTCTTGACGGATTCGCCAGTGGAGAAGTACTGCATGACGGCGCGAACTTCGGGGCGGTCATTGAACATGGCGTAGATGTCGCCAGCGCCGAGGACGGGCTTGCCGTAGGCGGGGTCAATCGGAGGCAGGTAGAACATGCCATAATCTTCACCAGCCACTGCGCTTTCGGGGAAGAAGGAGGTGATGAAGTTACCCTGGCGATGTAACCAGCAGCTGGGCGGTTCATTAAACATGGGGGTCGGTGCATCGCTGAAGGCGGTGGTCGTGATGGCAGCGCGTCCGCCATAGACATAGGCGTCATTGAACCAAATATCAGTGACGTATTTCAAAGCGGTGCGAACTTCGGGGGAGTCAAATTTCAATTCGCCTGCAACCCACTTGTCGTAGTTTTCGGGGGTGGTGGTGCGGAGCATGGTGTCTTCGAGCCAATCGGTCATCGTCCAACCAGTGGCTGCGCCAGATTCAATGCCGATGCACCAGGGGGTGTCGCCATCAGCGGCAATTTGTTTGGTCAAGGTCATCATTTCGTCCCAAGTTTCGGGGACGGTGTAACCCGCTGCATCAAATGCCTTCTTGGGGTAGAAAACGAGAGATTTGCCATTGGCGCGAGTCCAGATGCCAGCCGTAATGCCGTCCATCTGAGCCATGCCGCGCCATGCTTCGCTGAAATTTTGCTCCATCCAGGCGGGTTCAATGACGGTGCTTAGGTCAATGACCTGTCCTTTTTTGACTGCATTGGAGAGGAGACCGGGCTGAGGAAAATCAGCAATGTCGGGGGCATCGCCGCCGTCAAGGCGGATGGTGATGGATGCTTCAAATTCTTTCGAGCCGGAATATTGAATATCAATGCCAGTGGCTTTTTCAAATGCGGCAACTGATTCTTCAAAAAGAACTTGGTCGGCATCAACGAAGGGTCCAGCCATGGTGACGACTGTGCCTTCGTACATGCCGGCATAGGCATCAGCAAGTTCTTGACCCTGGGGAAGCGCTTCAACTTCAGCTGCGGGGGCTTCGGTGGCGGCAGGGGCTTCGGTGGCAGCGGGGGCTTCAACCGCGGCGGGGGCTTCGGTGGCTACGGGGGCAGGGGAACCGCAAGCAGTTAGAAGCATTGCGGCTACAACAAATACGGCAAGGGTTTGCCAGATTACCTTTTTCATTCTTCTCTCCTTGAGAAATTTAAGAAATTAAATAGATTTTATTAGATGGGCTGGGACTTGGGGAAATGTCAATTGCGGGGTGGCGCCTCCTGTAAAAAAAGAAGTGAACACAGATTGACTTGAAGTTTTTGAAAGCGTTTTTGTGAAAGCACTTTCATAAATCGTTGTAGCACAGCGTTTTTAAAGAGTCAATATTTACTTTGGAGCAAATTTTTATTTGGGTTGTGCGCTATAAATTCTCAGGGCTTTGCTTTGCAGGTTCTTCAACTCTACGCTGATTCCGGTTTCCATCCATGCTTTGCCAGAGCGCGGCGGGTCGTATCCTTCCACCGTGTAGAGCGCGTTGGGTTTTAATCCGCGCAAATAGATCCTTGGGAAATTAAATCGCTCAGGGATGTGTGTGCGAAAGACGAACAGCACGCCTTCTGTCTGATCTTTGCTGAGATATTGCACCGCCGAAAAATTATTTTTTTGGGGTGAGATCAAACGGAATTGGTCGCCAAACTGAATGATGTGGCGAATGTTTTTATACAAGCGGATGCAACTTGCCGCACCCTCGCGCTCGGTTGGATTCCATTCCAAAAGGTTTCCGCCCACGCCAAGTGACCCGCACATGCTGACGTGAAAGCGAAATTCCAGCGGCACAGTTTCTTTGCCCCAGTCTGTAACCCAAGCCTCCATTGTGTTGGCGGGCAAAAATTGAGAATAGCCTTCCTGAATGTTCAAGCGGGCAGTTGCTTCTGTATTGTCGCTCGTCCAAATTTGGTCTGCAAATTGCAGTATGCCAAAATCGGCACGCCCGCCGCCGCTGGCGCAGCTTTGCCAAATGATATTGGGATGCCGCCGCCGAAGCGTACCCCACACATGATACACGCCCTGCACATAGCGCACCCATAGTTCGCGCGGGTCGCCGGGCGCATCTGCCCAGCCTGGTTCGCTCACTCCGCGATTCATGTCCCATTTGATAAAGGCGATGTTGTATTCCGTGAGTAGTTTATCCAGCGCTTCAATTAGGTAGTTTTGCACATCTGCCCGTGCCATGTTGAGAATGAGTTGGTTGCGGCTTTCGGTGCGGGCGCGGGTGGGGAAGTGGATGACCCAATCAGGATGAGCGCGGTACAAGTCACTGTCGGGGTTGACCATTTCTGGCTCGACCCACAAGCCAAAGTCCATGCCCAACTGATTGACGTTTTGAATCAGCCCGGTCAACCCGTTGGGGAATTTAATTTCATCGGGCTGCCAATCGCCGAGACCGGCATTGTCCCAGTTGCGGGCATGAAACCAGCCGTCATCCATCACAAATAATTCCACGCCCATTTGCGCGGCTATTTCGGCAAGGTTTGATTGCGAGGCTTCATCCACGTTGAAGAGGGTTGCCTCCCATGAGTTGTATAAAATCTTGTGCAAAACTTTTCCATGCGGAATGATCTCATCGCGCACATAGTCGTGGAAGATGCGGCTCGCTGCGCCGAACCCGCTTTGCGTGTAGCCGATGAGTGCAGAGGGCGTCACAAAGGGCTGCTTCGGCATTAACCGCCAAGCGAAGTCCCAATCGTTGAGCCCGATGCTAATGCGGGTGGATGCGAACTCGGTCATTTCGGCGGTGATCTTGAAGTTGCCGCTCCACGCCAGCGTGCCGAACCAGACCTCTCCGCTTTCTTCGCCGGCGTTGCGGTCTATGGCAAACCAGGGGTTGGCGCGGTGGCTTGTGATGATGCGCCTGCTTTCGATCACCTTTAAACCGGGAGTGAGCGCTTCGCGCTGCATGTGAAATTCGTCATTATGCCGCCCGTACAGGTGAGTTAGTGAATAGCCTGCGCCGTAGGGCAGTGTGAGTTTGGCTGAGAATGCCCGCTCTACGAGAATGGGATCATCACCCAGGTTTTCGAGCGTGACCCAGCGTTCGATGAGATCATATTCTTCGTGAAGGCGATAGTGGAGTGTGACTTGCAGCGGGTAGAAACTGTCTCTTAATTGCAGTTCAAGTATCGGCGCAGAATCGCCCGTCACTTGAAAATCTTCGTAGGTTAAAACTACGTCCCGCACTCCATCCGCAAAGGTTACTTTTAGGCAGGGGTCAATATATTTTGTGCCTGCATCGCCTGGGTATTCTTCGGGAACAAAATGGTGCAGCCCATCGGTGGATGCAAAATATGTGGAACTAAAAGGCGCGGGGTAGTCTGCAAGGAAGGGAAGCCGTGCGCCCCAATAGCGATGCGTGAGCAGACCAACTTCATTAATACCAATGGCGTAGGCAGTGTTGCGTGTTTCCAGAACCCAGCCAGTGGGCGAGGTGTGAATGGGCATGGCGCTGTTTCCTTTTATGTACTTTGGCGTTCGATGAGAGTCAGCGGGAGATTAATTTGCTGCGGCGGGCGTGATGGGTTTGTAACGCGGTTGATTAAGATCTCTGCTGCCAACTTGCCCGACTCATCCAAGTGCTGGCGAATGGTTGTCAGGTCTGCATGGTCTGCCACATCAATATCATCGAAACCTATCACTGCAAGGTCTTGTGGAATTCTGATATTTAATTGGCGAGCCACTTTCATTACGCTCAGCGCCTGCATATCCGATGCGGCAAATATCGCCGTTGGCGGCTGGGGCAGGGTGAGCAGTTCGCGCGCGGCTAGTCTTGATTCTTCCTGGGTATACGGGCAGGAGCGGATGTGCGCCGCAGGTAACGCGTATCCTGCATCGCTTAATACTTGTTCATAGCCCATCAAACGTGATTTGACGGGGTGGATTGCGAACTTTTCGGGTGGTTCAATATCACCCAGAAACGCAAAAGATTTATGCCCCTTTGAAATAAGGTGTTCCGCCGCCATCCGCCCGCCATGCTCGTCATCAATTACAATGCTGTTTAGTTGCGGGTGTGAATATTCGATCAAAACGGTTTCCATGCCGTTGCTTGACAGGCGCTGGGCATCCTGGTCATTCAGCGCCAGCGACATGATGATCAGCCCGTCAATATTTCTCATCACCGGAATGGACGAAATATAGCCTTGCAGGCGATTTATTGAATCAACAGGGTAAATCACCAATTCGTAATTTGCTTTGGATAACGCCGAAGCCACCCCTCTGAAGCGCTGCACAAAGGATGGCGCAGTAAAAAATGGAGTTAATACGCCAATGCGATGTGTGTTTTTTCGCGCACGCGCGCGCGCGTCTGCTTTGGGGGTGAAGCCAAGTTGATCAATGGCATTCATTACGCTTTTGTGTGTTTCTGCATTAACTTTGTCGGGTGTGTTTAATACGCGTGAAATGGTTGAAATGCTCACGCCAGATAATTCGGCTACGTCATAAATGGTGGGGGATTTTTTTGAGGGGCGCATAGGGGCTTGTGAAAGCACTTTCAGTTTAGCATATTAAGCGATAAAACGTCAATTCTGCAAGGGGAGATGGGGTTTGTTTTTGTATCTTCTCAAAAAAACGAACGGTGAAGGGTGATTTTCACCTATTTACCCCAAAATATTGAGCTGACACTTGTTTTGTGTTCAAAGGATTAACCATCGCAACTGATGTTGAATTCTTTTAAATTGAAAAGGGCTGCCCGTTTTTGGACAGCCCCACAAGAGATTTGTTTTGCTGTTATTTAACCTGCTATGGCGTTTTGCGCTACGGGTCTAAATTTATACCCATAAACAATCACGCCGCGCTCATCGCCATCATTTCGCATTTTGCGCGTGACCATCTCAACTGACATGCCAATTTGAATGGGTTGTTCGCCCATATCAGTCAACTGCGCGGTGAGCATGGGACCTTCTTCCAATTTTACGATTGCCACCGTGTAGGGCGCATTCGCATCAAAACCTGCGGGGGCTTCGTAAACGGTGGTGTACGAGTAGACCTCACCTTTGCCGCTGAACGCAAATTGTTCTTTTGCCTCGTCGCCGCAATTGGGGCATACATCGCGGGGTGGAAATATTTTGTGGTTGCAATGCGGGCAAACTTCGCCCACCAGTCCGTATCGTTGTTTTTTGAGTCGCCAGTGTCTTGGGATTTCCATTTTTTTTATTCCTTTCTATGCGCCTAATTCTATCCCGCGCTGCTATCAAACTCTATCAGGATATGTCTAGCCCAATTTTTGCAGGATGTGACTGACTGCTGTGGATGCTGCGCCGCCGAGCGATTGGATCAGCCCGAACTGTGCGCCCGCAATTTGGTTCGCTCCCGCCTGCCCCCGAAGCTGGGTGACTGCTTCGACAGCCTGATACACGCCCGCAGCGCCGCCTGCAAATCCGCGCGCTTTCATGCCGCCCAGCGTGGCGCATGGGATTCGTCCTTTCAATCCGATGGAGCCATCTTCGGCAAGTTTCCAGCCTTGACCTCTGGGTGCAAACCCAACCGCTTCCAGTTGCAGGGCGGCGTAAATGTTGAAGATGTCGTGATATTCAAAGAAGTTGATTTGATTCAACTCGATGCCCGCCTGCTTCATTGCCTTGCTTGCGGAGATTTGCGCGGTGTCAAAGCGCAGCATATCTTTGCGGTCATGCAGCGCCAGCGTGTCAGTGGATGCCGCCGAGCCTGCAATCTTCACGGGTTGACCCTGCCAGTCGGACGGGATCAATTCGCGGCGAGTCAGTACGAGCGCGGCAGCGCCATCCAAATGCGGAGCCATATCAAATATTTTGAGCGGGTCGCTGACCATTTCCGATTTGGCATACATTTCGGCTTTGATGGCTTTGCGGAATGCGGCATTTGGGTTGGCAACGCTGTTGGCGTGGGCGTTGAGCGCAAAACCCGCAAACCCATTTTCGGGGACGTTGTTTTCGTGCATGTAACGCTTCATCAATAGCGCGGCTTGCGCGCCGATGGTCATGCCGTGAATCGATTCAAAGTCCGAGTCGTTTTCGGTGGCGGTGGCTTCTTCCACGTCTGCGCCGATTTTGTCGGTGAACTTTTCCACGCCGACGACCAACGCCACATCTACCATGCCGCTTGATACAGCCAGATACCCCTGGCGCAGCGCCGCTCCGCCCGACGCGCCCGCCGCTTCGAGGGTGATGGCTTCAATGCCGGTCAGCCCCGTGTATTCCGCGATGAGCGCGCCAAGGTGCGCCTGATTGGATAGATTGGGCGCGAGCATGTTGCCGACGAAGAGCGCCTGCGGTTTGAGTCCGCCGCTGTTTTGGAGCGCGTCTCGAATGGCGGCGGTGGCAAGGTTGCGTATGCCAAGTTCCCAATGCTCGCCGACGGGTGTTTGTCCAATTCCTGCGATGATTACGTCTGTCATAGATGACTTCCTGTGTAGAGGTTGGGTTTAGAGATTAGAGTTTAGAGATTAGGAAGTAGAAAAAAATTACCAATTACCAATTACCAATTACCAATTACCATTTACTGATTTTTACTTCATCGTAATTTTTCCGCGATACCTTGCGTAGGTCGCGTAATCAATTTCGGTGCGGCGGGCGATGTATTCCTGAGTCTTCGTGGCGAGACTCTGGCGGGCGGTGATTTTGTCGGTGACGAGAATGTCAAAGGCGTCTGATCCCGCTCCAGAGCCGAAGGAGACGCATAGGATTCTGTCGCCAGGCTGGGCAATGTCGAGAGTCGCAGTCAAGCCGATGACTGCCGCGCCTGCGTAGGTGTTTCCAATTGTGTTGACCAGCAGTCCGGGCGCAATTTGCTCTGTTGAAAATCCAAGCTGACTTGCGACCTTTTGCGGGAATTTCACATTCGGCTGATGGAAGATCGCCCATTTGTAATCTTTGGCGGTTGTGCCGCTGGCTTGCATGAGGTGCGTGGCGGCTTCGGTGATGTGCTTGAAGTAGGCGGGTTCGCCCGTGAAGCGCATTCCGTGTTCGGGATATTTTTGATATTCGCGCCGCCAAAAATCGGGCGTGTCGGTGACGTAGGAATACGCCGAGTTGATGACCGCCAGCGATTCGTCGGCGGCTCCGAGGATGTACGCGCCGCCGCCCGCCGCCGCTGTGTATTCCAGCGCGTCGCCCGGCTTGCCTTGCGCCGTGTCCATGCCGATGGCGAGGGCGTAGCGCCCCATTCCAGAGCCGACTATGCCCATCGCGGCGACCATCGCTTCGGTGCCCGCTTTGCAGGCGAATTCCAAATCTGCGCCCTGCGTGCTGGGGACTGCGCCAATCGCTTCCGCGACGATGGTGGAGGTGGGCTTGACCGCGTACGGGTGCGACTCGGAGCCGACCCAGACTGCGCGGATTTCCGCTGGGTCAATTTGCGCGCGCAGCATGGCGTTCCGCGCCGCTTCGATGGACATGGTGATCACGTCTTCGTCCAGCCCAGGTACGGCTTTCTCTTTGATGGGGAGTCCGCTGGTCTTGCCAGTCCAGACGCGGGCGATCTCTTTTGCGGCGATTCGATAGCGCGGCACATACGCGCCATAGCCGACAATGCCAACTGGCTTGACGGGTTTGAGGAGGGTGGGGGAGGTTTGGGGAAGTGTCATTTTATTTATCCACGAAATCATTATTCTCGAATACGAATCTTATCTTCTTCCACGATCCATAATTGCTTTTCGACGGACTCTGATGGAAGATAGGGAATTAACTTTGCCACCGCTTCGATAACTTTTGACCGCGATTGTCTCTTTACGCGCAAGACAAAAATACCGTGATAATTCGAGGGTGGGTAGGTGTTGATGTCTGCAAAATCCAAATCCAGGGTAATCAACACGCGCTTTTCCTGTGAACATATTTGAATAATATGCTCGTCAGGTTTGCCGCCCATGTTCTGATCTAGTACGGTGAGGGCTCGCGCAGCAAAGCGGATGCTTCGACAGGCAAATTTTCATCAAGTTTGAATTTCATCTTACGCCGCAACCGCTATGAATCTTTCACGCGCCAGTTCCGCCGCATAGTTGATTGCCGCTTGCACCGCTTCTTTTGTCAATGACGGGTAACTTTTGAGGGTTTCCTCAATATCCAATCCATCTGCCAGATTATCGAGGACAACAGACACCACGATCCGCGTCCCTTTAATACACGCTTGACCATGACAGATCATTGGGCTAACCGTGATGTAATTTCGCCAGTCCATAATTTACTCCTTGGTACAAGAATTATATATTTGAAGTCTTCCAAAAACTATCTTGTTATTTCACGTTTAGACCTGACAGGTTTCCACAGAGTTCTACTTAACCAGTATGATTTTGATTCACAGAATCTCGATTAAAAAGCGTCACGGTGAAACCTGTCAGGTCTAAATTTACTTTTTGCTTCTTTCCAAATTCAACTTCAACAGGCTTTCCAAAATCTCTTCATCGCTTAAATCGGACTTCCAGCCATAAGCGGCAAAAACGGCTTCATCCAGTTTCTTGTGAGCCAAATCCAGCCAGGTGGGACGTTGGTTGTACAGGTTGGTCAGCGTGCGCTTCTGCCCTCGCCCTTCCTCCTCCAAATTGTTCTTTGATTTGGGGGAGGTGTCCGATAGGACGGAGGGGGTGGGATTCAGCCACCGATCCCGCTGTTCGACCAATTCCTTTGCGGCTTGGGCAATTGCCTTGACGCGCGGGTCTTTCTTTGGCTCTTTCGCGGGCGGGAAGGG
>DYML01000099.1 GCA_020721605.1 Anaerolinea thermophila | reverse complement strand
GTTAGATGCCTCACCGCAAAAAAAAGCCGAGATAAATCTCGGCTTTTTTTTGCGTCATGTTTTGTCAATTAGGGCGCGGCGGTTGGGGCTGCAAAAAGCGCGGCAGCATCTTCCTTGGTTTGCGGCATTCCGTTCATAATCCAAAGTTTAAAGACGTTCACAACATCGGGTTTAAGGGCTTTGGTGGGCGGCATAACGCCAATTATCTCTTTGCCGTTTTCGTCAAGGATGACCTGCTCCTGAATCACTTGCAGCAGGTAACTGGCTTCGTCTCCCTTGATGATGTTGTGATCTGCGTTATCGCCTGTGGTGAGCATCTCCTCATACGAGGTCATCAGGTAATTATTGTTTTCCTTGCCTGCACGGTGGCAGGAGATGCAGTAGCGTTTGGCGATGGGCTGAATATGCACATCGTAGGAAGGCACTTCGCCATCTGCCAGAGCGGGGAAAAGCGGCTTAATTTCGGGCGCTTCAAAACGGTCATCCCACATATAACGCATGTAGGTAATCATATAATCAATTTCACTTTTGGCAAGTTCGCCGCCGTAGGCTTTGCCAAAAGGCGTCATGCCGGCGTTGGGTCGCCCGTAGGCAATGACTTCATACATGGCAGAATCAGTAATGGTATACAAGACATCCTTGCTGTTGATCGGAGTGATCTCTTCACCCTCCAGACCTTCCACGCCTTCAATTACGGCAACGGAACCGTCATCACCGTGACATTCTGTGCAATGAACGGCGTACAAATCCTGACCTGCCATAATTTGATCTACCAGGGTGGTGGCAACTTCGGTTTCTTCAACTTCAACTTTGGGGTGCAGGGCTAAAACCGTCCCTGAAACAAAAATCATCGCAACAGAAGCCAGCGCCGTCGTCCAGATCATAACGCGGGTGGACGACTTGAAGACGTAGGACATCAAAATCAGCGCGATGTAAGCCAAAATGGGGATGACCAAGCCCGAAATGGATTGCAAGATGCCCAGGAACTTAGAGCCGTCGGCAGCGACGGTTGGCACTTCGGATGTGAGCGTGAGCAGCACAATGCCAACCACCATGATAGTCATAATAGAAATGGGCAAAATGCGCTTGGCGTAATAGCGGCTTGAACTTTTTTCAACAAAAGGCAGCAATGTGAGCAGCCCAACAGCAACGCCAGGAACAAGAACGGTAGCCAGCCATTCAATTTTTCCAATAACAGGGATTTGCCCATAAACAGCAAGGAATTTGAAGAGGAAGAGGAAATACCATTCGGGGCGCGGAATATAGGACGTGTCGCTGGGGTCTGCTTTGGGTTCGGGCGCAATGCCAATAAAGGTGGCAAGCAAAATAAGCAAAACGAAAATGCCGAGCGAAACCACCAGGTCTTTGTAAATGCTGTCGGGCCAAAAGCGTTCGCCTTTGCCCAATTCGCTTTCATAGCGTGCGTTGATTTTTTGTTTGGTATCGTCGTTCATAATGGCTCCATCGTAATTGCAAAGGCTCCAGTGGGGGAGGTTACTGCGCCGCAAAGAATGCTCTTTGCAATAACATTTGATGTTAATCCTCTTTGGAAGGGAAGTGGGATTCGCCGTGTTTAATAATGAGGAACAGGTGAATTCCGATCAAACCAGCCAGCAGGGCGGGCAGCATCCAAATGTGGGCGGAAAAGAAGCGCTGCAAAGTCAGCGCGCTCAAGTCGGGTCCACCACGCAGGGCTTTCAAAATAAACTCACCCACAAAGGGAACACTGCCAGCAATTTGCGTCCCCACAGTGGTTGCCCAAAATGCGCGTTGATTCCAGGGGAGCAGGTAGCCCGTGAAGCCCATGCCGAGGGTCATCAACAACAAGCCAATGCCAATCAGCCAAGTGAGTTCTCGCGGATATTTGAATGAGGCGGTAAAAAAGACTCGCAACATGTGAATAAAAACCACCAGCACCATCAGCGTTGCGCCCCAGTGATGAATGCCGCGAATTAGCCAGCCAAACGCCACGCCTTCCATAATATATTGCACCGAGTCGTAGGCGTGGTCTGGCGAGGGGGTGTAATACACCGTCAGAAAAATACCCGTTAACCCCTGCATAATAAAAAGAAAAAGGCTGGCAGAGCCAAGCGTATTCCACCAATTGCCGCGCGGCTCAGGGCGGTCAAGCAGATTGGTGTACATATCATTCAAACCAAGGCGTTCATCGAGCCATTCGTAAACTGTATTCCACATGGTTAGCCTGCCTTAGAAAATATTTCAATCTGACCGTCTTCTGTCAGGCGGAATTGATCATAAACATCCAGCGGGCGCGGAGGAGGTCCATCTAACACCTCGCCATCAATGCTGAATTTTGCATCGTGGCAGGGGCAGAGATAGCCCTGGGCTTGTTCGTTCCAATTGACGGTGCAGGCGAGGTGCGTACAGCGGCTGTTTAAAATTAACAAGTCTTTGGGGTCGTCTGATTTACGAACGGCAAACCCCCCAAATGAACTGGAAGTGCGCTCCCAGCCGTTAACCTGCACACGGGTAAAAGAAAACGGATAAGGGATACCCACTTGCATATCTTCAAATTTGCCAATCGTAACCCACACATCCTTCCCGCCTTCCTGTAATGCAGGGTCTATCAAATACGAAATGGTCGGCAAGCCAACTGCCACCCCAATTAATCCACCCACGATTCCTGTTGTGACTTTAATAAAGTCACGGCGGGAAATTTCATTAGAACCAGACATATATGCCTCCTGAAATTTTACATTCGTCCTGAAATGTATGGCACGCCTTTGGCGACGTGTGGCAAGGACGCAATTTTTCTTGCTACAAGCCAAATTGCCCTTGAACCTTATAGTACTTGCGATTCTCAGGGCAAATTAAAAGAACCTACAACGCAGATCATTCAAATTGGATTATAAGGGTCTTTGTCCACTTTTTTATAGGATAGCTGAAATGAAATAAGTAGGATGATTGTCACTTTCTTGACCCTCTGCTCTATGTGATAATCGTTCCGCCTCAGTTTTTTTGCCCGCTTCATTAAAAGGGCAACAACAACTTCAGCATAGCCTGTGTTGCAACTGCCGAGGCTGTTGTTTTTTTACACTCCGCAGCCCTTTAAAAAAAAGGGGAGCGAATTCGGAAGGGATAACTTTTTTGATATTCTAAAATTAAAAGAGTAAAATGCTTTTCAGTTGTTTATAAATTTTATAGTTAGTTTCATTCATAAATACCGGGAGGTTTTCAACCACCTCCCAATTTAATTTTTTTCGAGGAGGCATAGATGGGCTTAAGTAGAAATGTCAGCCTGTGGACAGGCTTACGGTACAAGGGGCAGGGTCCGTACCTGACCTTCATCCTGCATCGAGTTGGGGGGCTGGGCATGGGAATTTTCGTCACCATACATATTCTTGCGTCATTTCTGGGGGGAGAAGGTGGCGTTCTTGTAAACTCCATTTACGAGAACTGGATGTTCCAGATTTTTATTTTCTTTTGCGCATTATTCCACGCCATTAATGGGCTGCGCATCACCCTGCTTGATCTGTTTCCAAAACTGATCGAGCATGAACACGAAGCCATCTGGATTGAGTGGGCGGTTTTCCTGCCAACTTTTGGCATTGCCGTTCTTGCCATTGTAACCACCGCGCTTGGAGGCTAACATGAACCATTCAAAAACAAGGCAATTGTCGCTTGCCAAACGCGGCATGACTTTTGAAATATTAATGTGGTACTTCACCCGTCTTTCAGCGCTGGCTATGTATGCCCTCATTCTATTTGGCTTAATCGGCGGCTTAATCATGGGCGCACGCAACCAAATGAATTTTGCCGATGTGATGCGCTGGGCGTTCATGCCAAACGTAACGCATGTGCAAAGCACCGACGTGCCCGATATTACCCCCTGGGCTTCCGCCTTTTGGAAATCTGCCGCCAGCGCTCTCCTTTTACTCGCTGTGGCGCACGGGGTGCATGGGCTGGTCGTCATTGCAGATGATTACATTGCAAGCGCAGGCGGCAGAAAGATTGTTCGCCTATTAAGTATTGTAATGATGCTCTCGATGATGGCAATTGGGTTATATATTCTCTGGACTTCGTAAATTATTAACCACAAATATTCACAAAGGAAAACTACACCCCCCTTGTCTTACTTTATGGTTGGAAATATTTTCAGGAGCAATTCATGACAAAAACTCATCAATTTGACGTAGTCGTTGTCGGCGCAGGGGGCGCGGGTCTAATGGCTGGTTTGTACGCCTCAAGAACGGCAAAGACGGCGGTAATTAGCAAACTGTACCCCACACGCTCACATACTGGCGCAGCACAAGGCGGCATCTCTGCCGCGCTTGGCAACTACGAAGAAGACAAACCCGAATGGCACACCTATGACACCGTCAAAGGCTCCGACTATCTCGGCGATCAGGACGCGATTGAATTCATGTGCGAAGAAGCAGTAGACGCCGTGCTGGAATTGGAACACATGGGGTTGCCCTTTGACCGCACCCCCGAAGGCAAAATTTCACAGCGACCGTTTGGCGGGCACACCAACAATGTCACAGGCAAACCTGTCCGTCGTGCCGCACACGCCGCAGACCGCACCGGTCACATGATTTTACAAACCCTCTACCAACAGTGCTTAAAAAACAAAGTTAATTTCTTTGATGAATATCAAGTGCTGGACTTCATTATGGTCAATGGCAAAGCGGCAGGCATAGTGGCAGTGGAACTTTCCACAGGTGAACTACATATCATTCACGCCAAAGCGGTGATCTTCGCCACAGGCGGGCATGGTCGTATTTTTGAAGTCACATCCAACGCCTACGCCTACACCGGAGATGGCGCAGCAATATTGCTTCGTCATGGCATTCCATTGGAAGACATGGAATTTTTTCAATTTCACCCAACCGGCATTTACAAACTTGGTATTCTCATTACCGAGGGCGTGCGCGGCGAAGGCGGAGTGCTTATTAACGGCAAAGGCGAACGCTTCATGCCCAAATATGCGCCAAGCGTGAAAGACCTGGCATCACGCGATGTGGTCTCACGCGCAATCTACACCGAAATTAAAGAAGGGCGCGGAGTAGACGGTAAAAACTTCGTCTATTTAGACATTCGACCTGAAACAGTGAATAAATTTGCCGCAGACGACGGGCGCACCAACGTAGACGGCTCAAAATATAACTTAACCGCAGAACAGGTACTTGCCAAACTTCCCGACATCATTGACTTCTGCCGCGTCTACCTCGGCGTTGATCCCGTTACACAGATGATGCCCATTCAACCCACCGCACACTACACGATGGGCGGCATTCCCACCAATAAATTTGGCGAAGTCGTCATTGATGACAAAAATACACCATTACCCGGTCTATACGCGGCGGGCGAGTGCGCCTGTGTCTCTGTGCATGGCGGCAACCGCTTGGGTACAAATTCACTGCTAGACCTGGTTGTCTTTGGGAAACACGCCGGGCTAAAGGCGGCAGAGTACGCCAATCAGTCTGAGTTTGAAACACTGCCCAACGAAGCAGAGTTAAGCACAAAGACCCAGTTGGAAACATTAAAAAATGGATCGGGCAAAGAAAACGTATTCAAATTGTCCAACGAGTTAAAGAAGGTCATGTTCGCCGATGTGGGCATTTATCGCAACGAGAAAGATATGCAGGCTGCCCTGGAAAAAGTTCGTGAATTAAAAGAACGCTTCAAAGATATAACCGTCGGCGATACGGGCAAAATTTTCAACACCGAATTATTAAACGCCTGGGAACTTGGCAACATGCTGGAAATTGCAGAGGTGGTCGCAGCAAGCGCCCTCAACCGCAAAGAAAGCCGCGGCGGACATTCACGCGAAGACTACCCAGAACGAGACGACAAGAACTGGCTCAAGCACACGTTGATTTGGAATAAAAACGGCAACCTTGAAATTGGCTACAAGCCCGTGATGATTACCAAACATCAACCCAAGGCAAGAGTTTATTAGCAATGTCAATGCGCGGAGGGCGCTCTTCCCCCCGAAGCAAGGACTAGCAGGAGACATCATGGAAATTACAATCAAAATTTTCCGATACAATCCCGAAAAAGATAAGCGCGGTCATCACGAAGTTTACAAGGTGGAAGGCAATGAAAATGACCGCGTGCTGGATATTCTTGAAAATATCAAAGGCAATCACGATGGCGCGCTGTCCTTCCGCCGCTCCTGCGCACATGGCGTTTGCGGCTCCTGCGGAATGCGCATTAATGGTCGCAACCATCTGGCGTGCAAAACCCTGGTACGCGACATTGGCGCAGAGATCACAGTGGAGCCTTTGCTGGGCTTAAAAATTGTCAAAGACCTCATTGTAGACATGGACCCCTTCTTTGAAAATTACAAAGAAATGATGCCCTACTTCATCAACGATAGCCCGCTGCCGGAAAATGGGCGCGAACGGTTGCAAAGCCCCGAAGACCGCGCCCGATTTGACGACACAACCAAATGTATTTTGTGCGCCTGCTGCACAACATCCTGCCCGTCCTACTGGGCAAATGGCAACTACTATGGACCCGCCGCAATTGTCGCCGCGCACCGCTTTATTTTTGACAGCCGAGACGAAGCCGCCTCGGAGCGCCTGCAAATCCTTGCAGAAACAGACGGCACCGCGCGCTGCCACACCGCATATAACTGCACCGAAGCCTGCCCGCGTGAGATTCAAATCACCAAGGCAATTGGCGAAGTAAAACTGGCACAGGTAACAGGAACATTAAAGTAAACACCAAAAGAAAAAAAAATAGCGCCCGTGCGGGCGCTATTTTTTTTAAGGACAATCATCTACCCAGCCCAATTAGGCGTTGCCATCCCCGTCATCCTCTGGCTTTGCATTCGCCACCTTCTTAATACCCTTCCCAAGTGACTTCGCCACCTGGTTACGCGCTTCCAAAGCAGACTGCGCCGCATCAAGCATGGATTTGGCAGTTTCGCCACCCTGCTTAACCCCCTCGGCGCCCACATCCAAACTACCTTTCGCCACAGACAACACGCCCTTTAAACCGCTGGCGGAAATTTTAAGGCTGCCCTGCGCCATGCGCACACCCGCCTTAACGCCCTTACCTGCCAACCGCAGCGGAGCAGAGACCGCCTTCAACGGGTTTTTTAGGCTCTCTTCCACCACCTGAGCTGTTTCCACCGTCAATATATGCCCAGAATCAAGCGCCGTCTGCGCGGCTTCATCCACCATATCTTTTGCATGATTCGCCGATTTTTTCCCCGCGCGGAGCATTTTCTTGCCCACAGATTTAGCCCCGCGCCCCATAGTTTTTACAACCTGCCCACCGCTTGCCCCAACCAAACCTGCCGCCGCGCCGCTGGCTTTTACCACGTCCCCAGCCGATTCTGCCATTGCCTTTCCGGTAGCGCGCGCCTGAGCAATTAACGCTTCTGGAATTTTAAGCAGGGCTTCCTGTTTTTTGCCGCGCTCCTCATTCAATTTTTCGTACAAGCGCAGACGGCGCTGCGGCGCAAGGGTTGGCGCACTGGCGGCTTTTAACAACGCCAAAGCCGATTGGTATTTAGCCAATGCCGTTTGACAACCCTGACACACAAGCAAGTGAGATTCAACTTGGGTACGTTCATCAATCGTCAGCGCGTTACGGGCATACGCCTCAAGTTTTGGAAAAACGGTTTTGTGAGTGTTCATTTTTCTTCAACCTTTACTTGCGCAAAATATTCAGCCATAAAAAGTTTGGCGCGGTGAATGCGCAGTTTCGCCGCCGAAAGTTGAATATTTAACTCCGCAGCAACTTCGGGCGCGCTCAACCCGTCCACCATAAAAAGAAGGTAGGCGCTGCGAAGTTTCTCAGGCATGGATTCAAGCGCTTCGCGTACCAAATCAAGTGATTCGGTCTGCAACAGGGCATCCTCTGGCTGCGAGGCGTTTCCATCAGCAAGTTCATCAAATGGTTCATCTTGCTCGTCTGCATCATCAAATGAAACATCTTCGCCTTCCTTGCGTTTTCTTCTTCTCAATAAATCCAGCGCAGTATTGGATGCGATGCGATACAGCCAGGAAGAGAATTTTGAATCGCCGCGAAAACTGCCTGCATTACGATACACCAAAAGAAAAGACTCTTGCAAAACATCTTCGGCATCCTGCTCGTTTTGCGTTACGCGATACGCGGCGCGAAACACAAAATCGGCGTACTCTTCAATCAAAATTTCATAACCGCGCGGGTCATTTTGCTGAAGCAGGGTAAGGAGTTCTTGTTCGGAAGATTCCATGATTGGGCTTCTACCTGACGGGCTTCCCCACGTTCAACATTGAACATGGGGAGGCTGGAGTGGGGAGGGAGGAAAAGGTTAGCGCCAAAAACCTGAGAATGTTTTGGACATGCTTCTTTCAACAATAACAATGCGGTCAGCGGTCAAGCCAATTTCGGCTTCGGTTTTAAGAATATTGTCTGCCATTTCGCCAATATCATCTGCAAGGGTCAAAATGCTATCTTCAGCTCCATCGGCGCTTAGGTCATTATTTAGAACTTGAAGGCTGTCTACGGGCGCGGCTTCAGTAACGGTGCTGGTGGAAGGAATAGTCTCGACGGTCATTTCGGCGGCGGTGGAGAAAACCTCGGTCATAGATTGCGCGTCTTCAAGGCTGAGGTCAGGCGTTCCATCCACGCTGGCGCTGGTTTCAGCAAGCAGGTATTCAGTTTCAACAATTCTATCAGCCATTGTGCCAATCTCTTCTTCAGTTTCAAGAATACGGTCTGCCATTTCGCCTATATCACCTGAAAGCCCAACAACAGTTTCGCCAACCAGCGGAATATCCACCGCCGGGACAAGGCTTTCAGCAGAGTCCATTCGATTTGGGATTGCGCCATATTCCATGACCACGCGAGTTTCAGCAGACGCGTCTAACGCAGCAGAGTCAAAGTCATCTGCCGGGCTGACATCGGCTGTAATTTCTTCTGTTTCCACAATACGATCAGACATCACTAAAATTTCGCCTTCGGTATCTACAATGCGGTCAGCCATTTCAGTAACATCCTGAGAGACGGCGGTGGTATCGGCGGGAGTCTCTCCTGTTTGATCCGCGCCATCGGCAAACGCAGGGGTTAGCGCGTAATTTGCAAAAATTGCGGTCAGAATTAAGGCGGAAATCGTTTTTTTGAACATTTTTTTACTCCTAAAGGTTGGTTGTTTTTGTTTCTACCTGTAGGACGAATGTTTTTTTAAAATGGTTACATTTTGGTGCATGGCAGGGGGGAACGCCCATGAACCTGAAATAAAATATGGGAACTTGTCCGTTATAATTGAAAAAGTTGGATTATTTCCACTCACAGAGGAAAAAATGGCAGAAAAAATCCTAATCATTGATGATGATGTAGACACACTGCGGCTCGTTGGTCTAATGCTGCAAAGACAAGGGTACGAGATCGTGGCTGCCTCAAATGGCGCACAAGGATTGGCAAAAGCGTTTGAAGAACGCCCCAATTTGATTGTTTTAGATGTGATGATGCCCGATATGGATGGATATGAAGTTGCGCGGCGTTTGCGCAAAAACCCCATCACCCAAACCGTGCCAATTTTAATGTTTACAGCAAAGACCCAGTTAGACGACAAAGTAACCGGTTTTGAGGTAGGCGCGGATGACTACCTAACCAAACCCACACACCCCACCGAATTACAAGTACACATTAAGGCGCTGCTGGCGCGCTCCACCCCAAAAGAAAAAGAAACGGAAGAAACCAACCCCGCGCAAGAGACAAATCGCGGGTATGTGATCGGCATGATTGCTGCGCGCGGCGGGCTGGGCGTTTCTTCTTTGGCTGCCAACCTGGCAGCAGGAATTTACACCCGCACTCACGCCGATGTAATTCTTGCAGAACTAACCCCCGGGCACGGCACGCTCGGCATGGACTTGGGCGTCTCCAATAGAAAAGGACTGGTTGAACTTTTACAAGGAACCACAGCAGAAATAACCAACGAAAAAGTGGCAGCCTGTCTTGCGCCGCACGTCTGCGGTATAAAAATGCTGCTCGCCTCTGAACATCCGCGCGACATGATACTAACTTCACAAATTCAAAATTATGAAGCGCTGCTACACCGCCTGCCCAACCTTGCCCGCTTTTTAATTCTCGACTTTGGCAATGGCTTGCCGGCATTTGCCCAAAAAATTCTACCGAACTGCGATGAGTACATCGTGGTGGTGGAAGGCACACCAGGCGCCATTCAACACAGCAAATATTTAATTGAAAACATGACGGAATTAAACATAGACATTAAGAAGATTCACGTTGTGCTAAACAACCGCCTGCGCTCCGAAGCGCAAATGCAATTAACCCAGGTACAAGAAAAATTAGGGCATTCCATTGCTGCCACACTCACCCCTGCTCCAGAAGCATTCATCCACGCCACACGCATGCAAACCCCGGTTGTAATTTGCCAGCCAACCAACATGACCGCCCAGCAAATGATAAAAATTGCAGATGCCATTCTTGAGCGTGAAAAACCACAGCAATGACTATTTTTTCCGCTCAGACGCAGGCAGCCATTAATTTCGCCGCAGATTTATTCCGCCAGGCAAAACATGCTGTCTCGCTGACGGGCGCGGGACTTTCCACCCCCTCTGGCATACCCGATTTTCGCTCAACGGGAACAGGGCTATGGTCGCGAGACGAACCGCTGGAGGTGGCGTCCCTCAGCATCTTTCGCACAGCGCCAGAGCGTTTTTTTGAGTGGTTTCGTCCGCTTGCAAGCCAGGTCTATTTTGCCAGCCCAAACCCGGCGCACACGGCTCTAGCAGAATTGGAAAAAGCGGGGCGCATAAAAGCCATCATCACCCAAAATATAGATATGCTGCACCAAAAAGCGGGGTCAAAAACTGTAATTGAAATGCACGGAACCATGCAAACTTTAACCTGCACCCAGTGTTATCATAAAGTGGAAGCCGCGCCCTACCTTGACGCATTCGTTAAAAATGGAAACATTCCGCTCTGCCCAAACTGCAAACAAACCCTAAAACCCGATGTCATTTTGTTTGGCGAGCAGTTACCGCAAAACGCATGGTTCAAGGCACAACGCGAGGCTCGGCAATGTGACCTGATGCTGGTAGTTGGCTCTTCCCTGGAAGTATTACCTGTGGCAGGGCTGCCCATGCAGGCGCTGGATCGCGGCGCACATTTGATCATCGTGAATAACGCACAAACCTACTTAAATGTGCGCGCAGATGTGGTGATTTCTGAAGATGCCGCCGTCATCATTCCTGCAATTGTAGAGAAGGTATTAAATGGCTGAAGTAAAAACTGAACGTCTGGATGGATACCGCCGTTTAATTGATATTGCGCGTGACCTTGCCTCCACCCTGGACCTTGATATTCTGCTCTCACGCATTGTTCACGCCGCCACCGAAATCAGCGGCGCGGAAGCCGCATCCATTTTATTATTTGACGACACCTCGCGCCAATTGTATTTTCAAGTGGCAACCAACATGGACGAATCCACACGGCGCGGTATTATGGTGCCGCTAGAAGGAAGTATTGCCGGCTGGATTGTAAACAACCGTCAAACCGTTCGAATCGCCAACGTCCATGACGACCCGCGTTTTTTTTCCAATGTCGAAGAGACCACCGGCTTCTCCACCGAATCCATCCTAGGCATTCCATTGGTGACAAAAAATAAAATAGTGGGCGTGCTGGAAGCATTAAACAAACCCAAGGGAAAATTTACAGACACAGACGAATCCATGTTGCTGGTGTTGGGGGCGCAAGCCGCAGTTGCCATTGAAAATGCGCGTTTGTTCCAACAGTCTGACCTTATATCTGAATTTGTGCATGAGTTACGCACGCCATTATCCTCCCTCAGTACAGCCACTTATTTACTGTTACGCCCCGAAATGGCGCACGAACAACGCAACCAGATTATTAATAACATTCACAGCGAAACCATGCGCCTGAACGCGCTGGCGTCTTCCTTCCTCGATCTGGCAAGGCTTGAATCTGGGCGGGTTCAATTTCGCAAAATGCGTTTTAGCATTGCCGACCTATTCTACGAATGCAAAGATATTTTGTCGGCAAAGGCAATGGAAAGCAACATTCAAGTACGGGTCGAATCACCTGAAGATGTTCCACTCCTTAATGCAGACCGTGACAAGATTAAACAAGTTGTGTTAAATTTGCTAAGCAATGCCATTAAATACAATCGTCCCAATGGCACCGTCATTCTGCGGGCAGACGTCACTGAAAATGAAATTGTGCTATTTATTCAAGATACAGGGCTGGGAATTCCAGAGGAATCACAGCCGCACCTGTTTGAAAAATTCTTCCGTGTGCGCGAACACGAATCGCGCGCAGCAGGCACCGGGCTGGGGTTGTCAATTTGCAAGCAAATTATTCACGGACATGGCGGCAGAGTTGAAGTAAAAAGCAAAGTTGGCGTTGGAACGGTCTTTTCAGTATTCCTGCCAAATAACAACAAAAGCCAACCCCACGTTGAGCCTGCAAAAAAATAAAAGCCAGAATCATTCCCACCTTTGTACTTCTGTTTTTTTGCGGCAGACGGATTGGCTGTATAAAAAAAGACCGAGGGCTGTTTAAGCCTCGGTCTTTTTTATTTTCTGTCTGCGATCACTATTTGTACATTCCGCAGAATAAGGCAAGATCAATCATCACCCAGCGCAGAAATTGCCCGCAATAAGCCAAAGATTAAAACGCCCAGTTTTAATCCCTCACCAGAGGTAATGGCGGTTTCACGTTCCGTTTTCTGCGCACGGCGAGTCAATAGAATAGCGGCAATCAGACCGGTAGCCGCGCCAATCAACACGCCAAGCAAAATGGTTGTATTTTTATTCATAGTGTACCCATCCTTTCAAAAAATGCTTTTATGTTTTTGATAAAACCTTCAAGCGCAATAACAGGCTTCACAACGCCATCAGCGGCGCGGACAATATAACTTTGCGCAATGAAGGCATAATTCTGCGCAAGGCTGGTGTAGCGAGGCAAGACGCGCAAAGTACGCGCCAGTAGATAGATTAGACCGATAAGAATGCCAAGCAGAATCAGCCCTGCAAGCAAAACAGGAATTACGATCCAAATCGTAGAGACCGCCGCCCAGCGGCTCACGTCGCCATCGGATTGGAAGGTGGCAAGAGAGATCAATACAGAAACTCCCACCAGAACCAGCAC
>DYML01000098.1 GCA_020721605.1 Anaerolinea thermophila | reverse complement strand
TAAAAAACGCAAGCAGTCTATATTTATTTTGTTAAAAAGTTTCGTTTATTCTTTGGCGCGTTTGAAGTCTACAAAACGATAGCCCACACCGCGCTCGGTGAGAATATATTGAGGGTCGGCGGGGTCTTTTTCCAATTTTTGACGCAGGTAGTTAATGTAAAGCCGTACATAGTGTGGCTCGTCACGGTATTCATAGCCCCAAACTTTTTGCAGCAGTTGATCATGCGAAACGACCCAGCCTGCATTTTGCACAAGGTGAAAGAGCAGGCGGTATTCGGTTGGGCGTAGTTTTACAAGTTTGCCTTCGAGCCAAATTTCGCGGCGGTCAAAATCTATTTTGAGGCGTTTGTCTATTTCCAGCAATCCGTGCATAGACCCCGTTGCGCCTTCAGTACGCCGTAAAACTGCTTTGACGCGGCTGACCAGTTCGCGCGGGCTAAAGGGCTTGGTGACGTAGTCGTCTGCGCCGCCTTCCAGCCCGCGCACGCGATCGTCTTCTTCACCTTTGGCGGTGAGCATAATAACAGGCACGTTGGTAATTTCACGGACTGTTTCAAGCACTTCAAAGCCGTCCAGGTCGGGCATCATCACATCAAGCAGAATCAGGTCTGGGGTTAGGTCGCGCAGTTTTTGAATGGCTTGTTTGCCGTTAAATGCCTCGCTGACCTGAAATCCATCGTGTTCCAAATTCATGCGGATAAAGCGCACCATGCGCTCTTCGTCATCTACCACAAGAATACGGCGGCGTTCCATAGAGTCGGGCATTTTTTTTAGTCCCTCACAAAACCGATGATCTTTTCTTCGTCGCCACTTTCAAGGATTTCGATGAAGTTAACTTTGGCAATGGGCCAGATTACTTTTACGACGTTGTTGCTGACGTAATGCAGGTCTTTACCATCACGCTGGCGCGGGTTGGAGACGACAATAATGGCGTCAATCGGTTTGGGGAGTTCGTCCACTTCGCCCAGAACGGAAGATTCGCCCGCAATGTGTAAGATAACAGAATATGGCATGATAGCCTCACTTTTATTATACGTTTTTGATTAAGATTTGCAGTTTCATTTTTCCCAGGGCAATCACGTCGCCATGGTTGAGTGCTTGTTCTACATTGGGATGCAGGCGCTTTCCGTTGATGTATGTGCCGTTGGCAGAGCCCAGGTCTACAAAAATAATGCGGGTGCCGTCTCGTTTGATGACTGCGTGAAGGCGCGATACGCCGGCGGCGTAGGCTTGGTAGGGTGAAAGGTCAATATCGGGCATAATGGGCTGACCTTCACTAACGCGCCCCATTGTAAATTCATTTCGGGCTGAAAGCGGCAAGACCTGCCCTGTATCTAGCAGATGCAGGCTGCCCCAGGCGTCTTCGTTGTCAAAGACCTGGTATGCCTCGCTTCTGGGGATGCGCTCATTTTTTTTGTCAAATTGCTGGGTTGAAATATTTTGGGTGGTGAGTGTGTCTCTGCCAGATAATTGAGCGCCGCATTCTGCGCAAAATATGGCTCCATCCATGTTGGAATGTCTACAATTGGAACAGATGATCATTTTTGTTTCTCCTTTTCGCCACCCATAAGAAGCGCGCGAGTGCTGTATTTTACGTCTTTATTTCCACTGGCGCTCCAGGCGTGCATTTTTTCAAGGTGATTAGCTTCAAATAAGGCGGTTTTAGCCAGTGCGTGTTCACCTTTTGCCAGCAAGTGCGTTGCAAGGCGCTGTAAATTACGCGCGGCTACATCAAAATCCCCATCATCGGCGGCAGTGCGGGCGCGTTCCTGCATTCGGTAGAGGGTTAAGCGTGAGAGTGCGCTCAAAATACGGGTTGGGGGCGGCTCTTCCGAGGGTTCGGAATGAATTTCACGTTTTATGTTGATTCGAATGGGGGGAACGGGCGCGGAACGCGCGGCGATGGAGACCTTGAGTGAGCCGCTCAAAATTGAAATTACACTTTCGACACAGGCGGCGGGTTCCACCACAAATTCAAATAGAACCTGCAATGAGGTTTCGCGTAAGACGGATCCCAAGTGTATTTGGGGGGCAATGGTGATGGATGTTGCATCCGGCTGCAAGCGAAAGGCGTAAGTATTTTTTATATGTTCCTGCGGTTGAATTTCCAGCAGGACGTCGTCGGCATAGACGCTGACGAGGGCATTAAATTTATCTATCAGCAGGCGTTGAATATCTTTGGGGGTGGAGATGTAAGCGGATGAGCCGCCAGTTTTGTTGGCGAGGGCGTCCAAAAAAATATCGTTCCACTCGCTGCCAATTCCCATGCCGCTAATGCCAATATTATGCGCGGCGGCTTCTTCTGCCAGTTCGAGGCAGGCTTTTTCATCGCCGTATGTTTGTCCATCGGTGAGCAGGATGATGTGATTGACGCGCGCGGGGTCTATGGTGCGGCGAATTTCCTTTAGACCGGCAGCCAGACCGTTATAAATTTCGGTTGCCCCAGAGGGCTGCATCATCTGAATGCGCCCTTCTTGTTTCTTTTTATCCACGTTAAGCGCGGCGGGAATAATCACTTCGGCGTAGTCGCTAAAGGCAACCACGCTCAGTACATCTTCTGGGCGTAAACTACGCAGTAATTGAATGGCAGTGGATTTGACCATATCCATTTTGTCACCCTGCATGGATGTAGAGCGATCAAGCACGAGGCAGATATTTAAAGGGGGTGACGGGAGGGTCTCTTTTTCCTGCCGGGGAGCGATGTCTAGCAGCATGTAAATCAGTTGCGGTTCGCCTTGACGGACAAGGTTGGGGCGGCTAAAGATGGTCTCGTATTTTATGACGGCGTTGGCGTTAATTTCGGGCGGGAGCGTGGCATCGTACAAATTACGGCGCTTGAGGTTGGAGAGAACTTCGTACGCCTGCTGGATCTCCAGGAATAATTCTGTTTCGCCAGCGGCAACATTTTTATCTGGATGCAGCCTCTGGGCAGCGTCAAAATAAGCGTGTTTAATTTCTTCCTGTGAGGCATCACGAAAGACGCCAAGGATAGCGTAATAATCTGAACGAGTGGATGACATGATTATCCAATCATGTGGATGAGGATCACGGTAATGTTGTCGGGTCCGCCGGCTGCATTGGCGGCGTCTACCATGCTTTGACATGCGCGTTCAAGGTTGGGTGCGTCTGTGATGAAGCGGTAAATGTCTTTGTCGTTAATGACGCCCCACAGCCCATCACTACAGAGCATGAGATAGCCGCCTTGCGGGAAGGGGACGGTGAATATGTCGGCTTCCAGGGCTTCGCCCTGCCCCAAAGCGCGGATCAACACATTGCGGTGCGGAAAATTCGCGGCTTCGTCTTTGCTCAGGTGTCCAAGTTCTTCAAGCCGTTTGACGAGTGAGTGGTCGCGGGTGACAAGTTCAACCCGCCCGTCCGGGTAAACGGAATAGGCGCGACTATCGCCGACGTGGGCAATGGTCACTTGCTGCCCCAAAATGAGAGCGGCGGTCACGGTGGTGCCGCTGCCAGGCGCTTCACGTTGAACGTATTGATGGGCTTCCATAATGGAGGTTTCCATCACTTCCTGTAAAGATTCCTGCAAGACCTGCGTGGGCAGGTTAAAAAGATAGGAATGAAATTTTTTGGTGATGTTGCCGCCCATAATACGAATTGCGGCATTGCTTGCCACCTCGCCAAATTGATGACCGCCCATGCCGTCTGCAACAATGTACAAACCAAAAGGGATGCTTTCTGCCCCGCCAGAAATGGTGGAGGTGAGCGCCAGCAGGCTATCTTCGTTATGTTCGCGCTGCTTGCCCACAGACTGCCCCACGCTGGCAACCAATTGCTTCATTTCGTATTTCAGGTATTGGTTCGATAAGATGGAATCGATCTGTTGGTCTGAGAGCGGCGCAGTCACAGCCAAATCAACCGGCTTCTGCGGCGCAGGCGGCTCTTTTGCTTTTGTCTTGCTTCCAAACAATTTTTTAAAAAAATCAGCCACGGGAGCTCCTTTTAGGCGAATAATGCATAAACGTGATGGTCAATTGAGCCAAAATAAACAATATCATCAAATATCACCGGCGAACCTGTAATAGCCGCTTGCGCTTCAAATTTCCAGCGTAATCGTCCTGTGCGATATTCGAGGCAATACATGCTGCCGTCTACTGAGCCGCAATAGACAGAGTCTTTATAAATTACTGGTGAACTGCTTACTTGGTTTTCGGTGCGGAAGCGCCAAATTTCTTTGGCGTTGCGTGCATCTACACAATAGATAAATCCGTCAGATGCGCCGACAAAAACAAAGTCATCTGCCAGAGCAGGGGATGAGACAGAACCCTTGCCAAGGCGGAATTTCCAAACGGGCCAGCCGTTGGATACATCGAGCGCATAGAGTGAGCCGTCTACGGATGAAAAATAAACAGACTGCCCTTTGTTGACAGGTGAAGAAGTGACGGCGCGTTTCGATTGAAAACGCCATTTTAAGCTGCCGCGAAAGTCAATGGCATATAGCCCGCCTGCTTCGTTGCCGAAGAAAATTAATTCATTTGCAACCAACGGTGAGGAATGAATTGGGGCATCGGTTGAGTACTTCCAAATGGCACGCCCACTGTTAATATTGACGGCGTGCAGGTCTTGGTCGTCTGACCCAAAAAAGATGTGTCCATCTGCAATGCGCGGCGAGGAGTATATTTTTCCTTCGGTGTAATATGTCCAAACCAATTTGCCGGCGCGCAGACTCACCACATGCAGGCGTTGATCTTCAGAGCCAAAGATGACATTATTATCATAAACAAGCGGGCGCGCGACAATGCCGCCCTCAGCGGCGTACTTCCATTGGAACTGCCCGTCTGCCGCATTTAAAGAATAGAGGTTGTTGTCGTAACACCCAATAAACAACATGCCCTGATGCAGTGTAGGCGTGCCGCGTATTTCATCTTCGCACTTAAAAGACCAAAGCGGCTTAACGCCGCCGCTGCTGGCAACCGGTAAACTAGATGCGATTTTTGAGAGTGCGCCTGTCTTCCGCGCCACATTCATCAATGCGTCTTTCATGGCATCGGTATTGGCAAAGCGGTCACTTGGGGTATATTGCAGCGCAACATTAATCACTGCTTCAAATTCGGGTGAAACATTGGTATTAATACGGCGCACGGGGCGTTCTGCAAAAGAAAACGGCGGCTCAAGGCGCGGATCGCGCCGTGTAATGGCGTGATGCAAGGTGGCGCCCAGCGAATAAATATCTGCCAGGGGTGTGGCTTCGCCCCGATATTGCTCAGGGGGAGAGTATCCTTCGGTACCGATCATGGTTCCTTTTTGCCCGCTTTGAAAAGTCTTTGCGATGCCAAAATCCACCAGCACGACATCTCCATTGTGATTAATCATCACGTTGGAGGGTTTCATATCGCGGAAGATGACCGGGTCGGGTTTGTGCGCGTGCAAATAAGACAGCACATCACACAATTGAATTGACCAACTAATCACCTGGTCTTCAGGTAAAAAACCGTTTGCATCTGCAATGACGGTTTCGAGGTCTTTGCCGTGAATAAATTCCAACACAAGGTATGAGCGGTCATCTTGTGTGAAATAATCGTAAATACGCGGAATTGCAGGATGATTGAGCGTGGCTAGCATGTTGGCTTCCCGCTCAAAATTCTGAACAATGGTCTGACGCACGAGCGGGTCGGGTGCAGCGTTAATCATCTCTTTCACTGCCACCAGTTTAACCACATTTGGAAAGTGCAAGTCACGGGCGCGATAAACAGACCCCATGCCGCCCACGCCAATAACATCTTGAATGTTATAGCGATTGACCAACGTGATGCCCGATTGAAGTTGTTGGCGGGGACGAGAGGTATCTTCTGAGTCAGAGCCGATCGAAGAGGTAATATTTCTTGTTTCCAGAGAAGACTCCTGCAATACAAAACGATTTCATTGAATTATAGTGTGCAGTAGTAGGATTTGCAAATACCAGAATTGCAATTTGGTTAAGATTTTGGCTTGCAGAGATTTACGTTCTACGGCAAAATGAAGTCACTGTGAAAATTCTTGCAATCAGCGACCAAGTTGTAGAACGCCTGTATACGCTCTCGTCCAGCGGGCATTTTCAAGATGTGAAACTCATCATTGGCTGCGGGGATATGCCCTACGCCTATTTGGAATATCTGGTGACAATATTAAATGTTCCCATGTTTTATGTGCCGGGCAACCACGATGCGCAATATGATCTGCTTTCAAAAAAAGCCCACGCGGAGGGCGGCTCAAATTTGGATTTGAAAGTTGTGCGGCATCATAAGTTTTTGATCGGCGGGCTGGGCGGTTCCATCCGCTACCGACCAGACGGTATTAACCAATATACCCAATCCGAAGCCTACTTTCGCGCGTTTCGTCTGTTGCCGCGTTTGCTGCTTAACCGTATGCAGTACGGGCGCGCGTTGGATATTCTCATCAGTCATTCGCCCCCCTTCGGCATCCATGATGATAACGACCCCGCTCACACTGGGCTAAAAGCCTTAAACTGGCTCATTCGCGTTGCCCAGCCGCGCTACCTCTTTCACGGGCATACCCATTTTTACAAGCGCAACCTTGCCAGCCCTGAAACCATCATGGGCATTACAAAAGTAATAAATGTTTACCCGTATAAAATCATCGAGGCTAGCCATTAGAAAGAATACCAATGTGCCTGCTCAGGCGCAAAGTGAGAATAAAATTATGTCAGAAGAACTTAACTCCCGTGTCAAAGCCGATTTTAGTAAGGCACGTTTTAAATCGTTTATCAACCAGGTATTTGCGGTGCTTTCGGGTCAGCCCACCAAACTGCTTTCGTATGATGAAATTAAAGAGAAGTTGCATATTGGCGGTCCCATTTATCGCGGCGTAAAAACCGTGTGCGTGGATCAAATTGCGGGCAGTCTCAACCGCTACCATGAGTTTGACCGCGCCTTTCTGCCAAAGGAAGATCAACTGGCAAACCGCTGGCAAAAAGTAGACCGCGCCTTTTATCAAGAAGTTCATCTGCCGCCCATCGTGCTGTACAAAGTAGGCGAAGTCTATTTTGTGGTGGACGGGCATCACCGCGTTTCGGTGGCGCGCGAGCAGGGGCAGGAATTTATTGAAGCCGAAATCCGTGAATGCGCTACGCGCGTTAACATTACCCCCAACATTAAAACCGAAGACCTTGAAATTCTCGGCACAAAAGTTCGCTTTTTGGAGCGCACCGCGTTGGACGATATTCGCCCCGAAGCCAATATTAGCATCACCATCCCCGACGGCTTTGAGCGGATGTTGGAACACATTGCCGTACATCGCTATTTTATGGGGCTTGATCTACAGCGGGATATTACCGAGCAGGAAGCCGTGGCGCATTGGTACGACAAAGTGTACATGCCCATCATTGAGGTCATTCGCAAGAGTAATATTTTAAAGGGCTTTCCCGACAAAACTGAAGGCGATATGTATATGTGGACGCTCGACCATCAGCATTATTTATCCAAAGAACAAGGCAAACCCCTGCAACCACCGCACGAAGCGGCACGAAAATTTGTAAAAAAAGGAAATGATTCTAATGTCTAACCTGCACCCACTGGCTGGAATCTATGCTGCGGCAGTTACGCCGCTTAAGGCTGATTCAAATCTCGACCTGGAGACAGTTCCAACTCTCTTGCGCCTGCTTGCCGCGCGAGGCTGTCACGGCGTGCTGCTCTTCGGCACGACGGGTGAGGGACCTTCTTTCTCTGCCAAAGAACGCGAAACGCTGCTGCGCTCGGTACGCGCGTATCGCCAGCAAATCCCTGGGTTCAAATTACTGGCAGGCACAGGAACGCCCAGCCTTTCCGAAACCATTGACCTGACCAAACTCGCCTTTAACATTGGCTACGATGGCGTGGTGGTTCTGCCGCCGTATTATTTCCGTAAGGCAAATGATGAAGGCTTATTCAAATGGTTCAGTGAATTAATCACCAAAGCCGTGCCAAAAGACAAATACCTGCTCGGCTACCACATCCCCAGCATGACGGGCGTTGGCTTTTCGCTGGATTTACTCGCCCGCTTGAAAGACGCCTTCCCCACTCAATTTGCAGGGATTAAAGATTCCTCTCACGATGAAGCCTTTGCCGTCGAGTTGGGCAAGCGCTTTGGGCAAGACCTGCTCGTCCTCAACGGCACGGATTCGTATTTGCACCACGCGCTCAAAAATCACGCGCAAGGAGCCATCACCGCGCCCGCCAATATCATCTCTGACGGATTGCGTAAAGTCTGGGATTTGTATCAAGCGGGCAAAGACCCCAGCGAGGCTCAGGCGCGAGTTAGCGAGCAACGGCACATTCTCGAAAAATACACGCCCTTCCCCACTGTGCTAAAAGCCCTCCTGCCGCGATTATTTGAACTTCCGCGCTGGTCGGTCAAGCCGCCGCTGGAAGAGCTGGATGAGAAAATGTTGGAAGAAGCCTGGCGGGAATTTTCAGAAACTTTGTAATCAAAAAGAATTTCCAGTTTGTCACACCACCCTGGCGCACGAAGCGATCCCCTAATTTTAGCAAGGGGATTGCTTCATGCGCCGTGTGACACGCCTTGCACCATACGGGGATTTTTTGGTTAGATAAGAGCAACAAAATCGGGGAAATGTTCCGCAGCAACGCCAAGCGCCTGATCAGCCTTTGTGACAAATGTCACATGAGAATTTGAAAAAATCAACTTTCCTTTAATCTTTCTTTACGCTAAAATACATAATACGAATAATTTAGATAATTTTACCTAAATTGTCGTAAAGCATAGGGCTAAGAAACGAAAGAATCACTTTAATAAGGAGAATGAACCATGTCACTCAAAAAAATGCTTGTCCTGATTGGATTGCTGCTGGTAACGGTTGCTGTGTTGACTGCTTGCGGCGCCGCCACTCAGGCTCCTGTTGCAGTTGCAACCGAAGCCCCCACCGCATCCCCGCCAACCCCAGTTCCGACGGTAGACCCAGCCGAAGCGATTAAGCCCATCTTCGCCGAGTCTGCCCATGCTGACGCAACAACCGAAGCCTTCATCCACTGGGATGCAGCAGATCCGGCTGAAATTCCCACCAGTTGCGCCAAGTGCCACAGCCCGGCTGGTTTTGAAGACTTTGTTAGCGACGGCAAGGTAGATGCCGCCGTCCCCGCCCCAGGCGTCTCGCTCACCTGCGAAACCTGCCACAGTGACGCCGCCAAAGCCCAAGCGGAAGTCGTCTTCCCCTCTGGCGCGGTAATTACCGCCGAAAAGGCAGGCGCTTCGATGGTCTGTCTCAACTGTCATCAGGGACGCTCCTCCAAAGCCTCTGTGGATAAAACCCTGGCTGGCTTTGGCGAAGACCTCGACCCCGATGCCGTCCCCGCGCCCTACAAGGACGACAAGGGCAACGATGTCAAACTTGGATTTGCCAACATCCACTACTTTGCCGCCGCAGTCACCCTGTACGGCTCGGAAGTAGCGGGCGGCTATCAATATGACGGCAAAGTGTACGACGCCAAGAACGCCCATGTGGATATGGCGAACTCCTGCGTTGGCTGCCACGATTCGCACAGCCTCGAACTGAAGGTTGAGACCTGCGCCATGTGTCACGGCGAAGAAGGCAGCGACCCCGAAGCCATGAAAGACATCCGCGAGCCTTCATCTGCGATGGATTATGACGGAGACGGCGACAAGGAAGAAGGCGTTTACTATGAAATCGAAGGCTTGCAGGAAGCGCTGTACGCCACGATCTTGAACTACGCCACGGAAGTCAACGGCAACGGCATTGTCTACGACCCTGCCGCCCACCCCTACTGGTATGCCGATGCCGATGGCGACGGCGCAGTGGATCAGGTTGACGGCAAGAACGCCGCCTACACCAACTGGACTCCGCGCCTGTTGAAGGCTACCTACAACTACCAGACCAGCAAAAAAGACCCCGGCGCATTTGCGCACGGCGGCAAATACATCATTGAACTGCTCTATGATTCGATTGAAGACTTGAACGCCGCTAAAAAACTAGCGACTAAGACCGACATGACCGCCACGCACCGCACAGATGCCGGTCACTTTGACGGCTCTTCCGAAGCCTGGCGCCACTGGGATCACGAAGAGGCTGCCCCCTTCGTTGTGCCTGTTGCCTGCGCCAAGTGTCACTCCGCCGCCGGTCTGCCGATGGTTTTGGCTGGCGAGGAAATGCCCGCTGAAGGTCTGCCCGCCGGCAACGGCTTGATGTGTTCCACCTGCCACGACGAAGCCAACTTCCCTGCGCTGTACGTCGTCAATGAAGTCACCATGCCTTCGGGCAAGGTCGTCTCTTTTGGCGAGGGCGACAGTTCGAACCTGTGCTTGCAGTGCCACCAGGGACGCGAATCCAAAGCCAGCGTGGATAAGACCATCGCCGCCTTCAACCCAACCGACATGGACACCGTACCCGCGCCCTACAAGAACGATCAGGGCAACGAAGTTAAACTCGGCTTCAAAAATATTCACTACTTCCCTGCCGGCGTGACCATCTTCGGCACCGAGGCACAGGGCGCGTACGAATTCGACGGCAAAACCTACGTCGGCATGAGCAACCACCCCTCCACCAAGTGCGCTGACTGCCATTCGGTTCACGCGCTTGAAATTGATGTGGAAGAAAAGTGCGCCACCTGTCACGCCGGCGTTACCGACATAGCTGCCATTCGCATGACTGCCGAAGATTACGACGGCGACGGCAATAAAACCGAAAGTGTTGCCGCTGAACTCGATGGCGTGCGCGAAGCCCTCTTCACCCAAATTGTCGCCTACGCCAAAGCCAAAGGCGTTGATGGCATTGCCTACAACGCCGCCGCCTACCCCTACTGGTTTGCAGACAATGACGGCGATGGCGCTCCCGACAAGAACGACAAAGGCGGCAGCATTGGCTACTCCACCTGGACGCCAAATCTGCTGAAGGCTGCCTTCAACTATCAGTACGCCACCAAAGACCCCGGCGCCTACGCCCACAACCCCAAGTACGTCTCTCAGATTTTGATTGACTCCATCGAAACCCTGGGCGGGGATGTGACCAAGTTCATCCGCCCGTAGCAAAATCATCTGTTGAAAAAAAGGATGGCAGGCTCAAATGCCTGCCATCCTTTTTTGATTTATTGACCCGCAGGGCGCTTCGCAAAAAACTCGGGGGTCTCAGTTTATGCCAATGTAAATCAACTTGACACAAATTCGAGAAAATATCATCAAAATTCTTCTCGCCTCCCTTCCTCGTAGTTATACCATTCACTCCATCTACGAAGGACTACGTCAAAAGGCAAATGAGTATCTTCATCTTCCCATGTAATACCAAATGGTATGTCAGAAAGCATCATTTTAACAGTACCATCCTTAGATACATAATAAGTAATAGCCATGTCTGCTGTTGAAGCATATGGATCATTCATAATACTTTCAATTGCAAAAGATGTAGACTCTACATCAGTAAAGCCGCCATTACCATCAGGGAAATGTATCACATTATCACCCCAGTAGGTCCCACTACTAAACTCTTTAAATACTACCTCTCCTTCATGATTCTCAATCAATACACGGCCGTCGTCATCCAACTGTACATCATATCTAGGAAATCCTCTATATGTCAGATCCACCACATCAGGATTAATGAGAGTTAGCTGTTGTTCCGCAACAGAACTTAACCGAACACTGTTCTTGTGATCTGGATTCCCGTCCCCTTCATATCCATATCCACCGGCAGAACTATATGTTACGACAGCGATCTTGCCCTCACTGGTCAAACATTTCGCATCAAACCTAGCGATACAACCCTCAATTGGATGCGTAGTGATGTTTTGTATCAGATCAACTGTGATCTCTTTGCCCTCATACATATAGGTATAGGTCAGCAATCCCCTTTCCACGCTGTAGGCAATGCCTTCCGGCGCGCTGCCGTTGATGTCGGTTACTGCTCCGCCATTGTCAATGATCCACACGCCCGCGAGCATGGCGTTGGCGGCATCCAGCGTCCGCTGCTGGTCAGAAGTCAACGTGGGAGTGGGCGTAAATGTCGGCGTTGCTGTAAAAGACGGGGTGACGGTGGAAGGCAAGGTGGCAGTCGCCTGCGGCGCGGCTGCTCCACAGGCGGTCAGTAAAAATAAAGCAAAGATGATGGAAATATTTTGCATGGATTTCCTCTACTGTGAGACAGGATGATTATTCCCCTAAAATATCCTGTACCTGTCTTTTTAGCGCGGGCAGGTCATTTTGAACTGTATCCCAAATAATGTTCAAATTAATCCCACGATAATCATGCACGATTCTGTTGCGAAGCGCGCGCATCTGCACCCAGGGAAGGTCATCGTGTTTTTCTTGAAACTCGTCCGATATGCTGTTTGCCGCTTCACCAACGATTTCAATTTGAAGCATCACGGCATCCTGCATCATTGGGTTTTCAAAAAACTCTGCTTTTTTCACATCGGCTGTGTAACCTTCAACTCGCTGAATGGCATCAAAAATATCGCCCAAATAAGTAAGGTCGCTATTTCGCCTCATACAAAACCACCCTGTCTTTTTCGATGTTCTGCCTGCGGCGGTGATTGACTTCCTCTTCGGTGATCAAATCCACCTTGCAGCCAAGTTTCTTTTCCAACGCTTGTTCAATTTTTATAAATTCGATCAAACCCAGCGCAGGACGCGCTTCGGCGGGTTTTAACGCAATCAGCAGGTCAATGTCACTTTCAGGGGTTGCATCTCCACGCGCGAAGGAGCCAAACACCGAAATCCGATTGACATAGGGACGCAGGATCGGCGTCACCCTGGCACGCAAATCAGTAAAACGCTTTTGCGGGACAGCGGTTGTTCCCTTTTTCCTGACACGAAGCAGCGGCGCTTTTGGGGAGGCGCTGGAAGTCACTTTCGTTCGTTTCGTCAAAGGTTGAACCATGATTCGATTATACCCCGCGTTCCTGAGAGCGACTAAAAAAATGGGCTGGGGGAACCTCTCACCACAGAGATCAAAGAATCTTTTTCATGGGTATTCTCAACCGTGCAGAACCAGTAAATCAACGCGATGTAAACTCAAATTCAAGAAAATATTATCGAAAATTAGGCTCCCTGCCAGACTCAAGGTCATACCATTTACTCCAATCGTTATAAATTACATCAGGGGATATTTTTCCATCAAGCACATCCATATACTCATCGAATGTAAAACCAAGCGGCATGTCAGAAAGCATCATTTCCACCGTACCAGCCTTAGATTCATAATAA
>DYML01000097.1:12128-13218 GCA_020721605.1 Anaerolinea thermophila | reverse complement strand
TCTTCGGTTTCTGCATCAAAAATATGGAACTTATCCATATCGAAGATCATTTGAGATACGTCATTGACGCGCAGTTTTGAGCGCGGATCAACACGTCCTACAAAAGTGTTCTTGCCGCTGACGAGGTATAAAAGTGTTTCATTTCCCATCAGTTCGGTCACATCCACTTTGGAGGAGATTTTTTCAGCGAGGATGTTTTGTGGGGCAAATTCTGGGTCATGGATGTTTTCGGGGCGAATGCCAAAGACCACATTTTTGCCGTCCATGTTCTTGTAAGGCGCCGCATGTGCTTCAGGAATTGCAACTTTGAAATCACCGGTGTCCACCATGATTTTATCGCCCTCTTTGACCAACTTGGCAGGGAAGAAGTTCATGGCGGGGGAGCCGATGAACCCAGCCACAAACAAACTGCTTGGGTAGTCATAAAGATTTTGAGGGGTATCCAACTGCAGTAGTTTGCCTTTGTTGATGACTGCAATGCGGCTTGCCATGGTCATGGCTTCGGTTTGATCGTGGGTCACATAAATGAATGTGGTTTGCAGGCGCTGGTGCAATTTGCTGATTTCAGAGCGCATTTGAACGCGCAGTTTTGCATCCAAGTTGGAGAGCGGTTCGTCAAAGAGGAAGACCTTTGGCTCGCGTACGATGGCGCGTCCTACTGCCACACGCTGACGCTGACCGCCAGAGAGTTGGCGCGGTTTGCGCTGCAACAGGTCGGTGATGCCTAAAATTTCGGCGGCATCATTGACGCGGCGTTTGATTTCATCTTTGGGGGTTTTGCGCAACTTTAAGCCGAAAGCCATGTTGTCGTAGACCGAAAGGTGCGGGTATAACGCATAAGACTGGAAGACCATGGCAATGTCGCGGTCTTTGGGCGCCACATCGTTTACCACGCGGTCACCGATGATAATTTGCCCATCTGTGATTTCTTCCAAGCCAGCCAACAGGCGCAGGGCGGTGGTTTTGCCGCAGCCTGAGGGTCCAACCAATACAAGGAACTCTTTATCTTCAACTTTGATGTTGAGGTCTTTGATGATCATCAGATCACCGAACTTCTTGAACACGTTTTGGTAGGTAACGCTTGCCATTT
>DYML01000097.1:0-12028 GCA_020721605.1 Anaerolinea thermophila | reverse complement strand
TGGGCAGATTCCAGCAGAGCAAGGATGGCGGCGATATTGCCACGGCTGTCGGCATGAGAAATACGCGGCGTGGTGTGTTGTGTGATTGCATTGCACAGGTCTTCCACTTCGCCCAAATACAACTCCTCTGCTTTGATTTTTATCGTTTTTTGTTTTTCACCATCTGAAAGATATATTTCGCTGTTTTTTTTCGGTTTGAATGGGTTGGGGATAATCAATGCCGCTTCGGAGCCAATAATCTCAACTGAAGACCTGTCGGGTGATTTGAACCCGCTGTCAAATTGAGCGTAGATTCCGCCTGCAAATTTCATCTGTCCGACGAAGGTTTCGTCTGCGCCACCTGCGCCTGTTTGCTGCCAGCCAAATACTTCAAGCGGATCAGCGCCGACAATCATCCGCGCGTATGAAATTGGGTAGCAGCCTACATCCCAAATACTGCCGCCGCCCGTCTCTTTTGTCGAGCGGATGTCACCTTCGCGCGTTAGGGTGAAGGTGAACGCGCCTTTGATGAGTTGCAGATTTCCCAGTGCGCCGCTGTCTACAATTTCTTTTACTTTTAAGGTTTGGGCATGGTGGCGGTACATGAAGGCTTCTTCAAGAATTTTGCCTGCTTCATGCGCAGCCTGGCTCATCGCGTCTACTTCGGCGAGGGTGAGTGCGAAGGGTTTTTCGCATAGTACATGTTTGCCCGCACGCAGGGCTTTAATCGTCCATTCGGCGTGCAGGTGATTGGGCAGTGAGTTGTAGATCACGTCAATTTCGGGGTCGGCGAGCAGGGCTTCGTAACTGCCATGCGCGCGCGGAATATTCCACTCGCGGGCATAATTTTCGGCGGTGGAAGCGCTCCGCGAAGCAACCGCCAGCAGACGGGTTTGTTTTGAGGCGCGCAGAGGTTTGATCAACGCGCGGTTGATTCTTGCGGTTGAAAGTAGTCCCCAGTTAAGTGGTTTGTTCATTTGGCATCCTTTTGATAAGCATTAAAACTGAAAAAATTAAAATCAACATAAAACCGATGATGATGCCGAAGCCTGCTTGCAAGCCAAACAGGTCACTGCCCCACGCCGTGAGCCAGGGACCAATAACGCCGCCCAGACCTGCAAAGGTAAATAACACCCCCAAAATTGTATTTGTATTTTCTGTGTGTTGGTCCGCGACAGCGGCGGTAAGGGTGGGAAAGGTGATTGAGAGGAAGAACCCCGAAACGGGGAGAAGGAAAGACATCTCTGGCGTTCCAAATAAGCCTGCGGCAATGCAGAGTGTGCCGCCGATGGACATGAAAAGAATTGAGCGCAAATAGCCAACGCGGCGCACAAAGAATCCGCCAATCAAACGCCCGATCATCATCATGGCAAAGAATAACGAAAGCGATTGGTTGCTGGCGGCTACTGGAATGTTTTGAATCTCTTGCAGAAAAATCACCAGCCAGGATGCAATACCAATTTCTGCCGCCACATAAAAAGTGATGGCAGCGTAAAACCAGGGCAACCCCTTTTTGAAGGCTATCTGTGGAATGTGCCGAAAATCGAGCCGCGCTTTTTTTTCTGTTTTGGGAAAGCGCAGAAAGATGAAAATGATGACGAATAACGCAATGAGTAGAATATCCCAGCGGTAGATCAGCCTCCACGAGACGCTGATACTGAGCAGCCAGCCGGCAATTAGCGGCGCAATGAGCGACCCTAACCCGTGTAAGACAGACATCAGGTTGAGGTATAGCCCTTTGTGTTCGTGATGCAGGCTGACGATGATGGCGTTTGGACCAAGTTCCAGCGCGCCCAGCCCCATGCCGAGGATGAAGAGCGAGGCGGAAAGCAGAATTGCAGATTCAAAAAAACTGTATCCGCCAACCCCAATTGCTAAAAGTACGCCGGCAAAGACGATGACGCTTTTTAGCCCAAAGCGGTCTGCGATGATGCCCGTAACGAGCGTGGCGATTAAAAAGCCCAGATATTCGCCAAAGAAAATGTTTCCGCCTGTGCCGTAACTGATGTGAAGTTCCGCAAGCATGGCGGGCAGGGTAGAGCCTTTGAGGTTGTCGGTGAATCCAAAGACAAAGAAGGAAAGAAAGCAGCCAGCAGTGAGAAGCAGGATTGTAGTTTTCGATGGTTTGGTTTGCATGATGAGTGAAATATAACAGGTCTGGCTATTTTTTGGAAACCAGACCTGTTTTGCTGATAAGTTATTTTGGCTCTCCCGTTTCTGGTGGGAAAACCATTACCACGAAGGGTCACAAAGGTACACAAAGGATGTTTTTAGGCTTTTTTCCTTCGTGCCCCTTTGTTTCCTTTGTGGTTGAGAAAAAGATTCCCGTTAAAAACGGTATAGCCGTTATTTTTAGAGCCCACGCTTTTTTTTGCGATATAGCGGTGTTACCACCCAATTCGCAAAGGCGTCAGACCAATAACTTAGGATGGAAATGCCAAAGGCTGGCTGTTTGCCGCGCGGCTGTGGTGGGGTGGCGGGGATTTCGATTTCAGCCAAAGTAAATGTTTCAATCTCTGCGGGAACACGCTCGATGACTTTGCCCAAAGCGTCCGCAATATAGGTCTCATTGAAGTATCTTGATTCGACAAATACATGCTCCGCTTGTGAAAGGTATTTCCACAAATGCGGCGCTGACAGCAGGAGGCTTGCGAGCGAGATTCGCGGGCTTGGAAATTTTGCGCGAAACAATCCCGTGCCTGTGGTATGCAGAACTGGCACATTCAAATTGCTGGATTGCCGCCGCAGGTTCGCACCAAAGGTCTCGTCGGCGCTGCGCTTTATCGACTGCATCACCGCACCCAACTCACGGAACTCGATCTGCCTGTCATCGGGGAATATTAAAGTCATGCCATGTGCCGCGGGCGGACAACTGCTTGCCAGCATCAAATCTACCCTGCCAGCGTATTCCTGCCAGAGTTGGGGATGTGCGATGTCCCAACAGATGAGCATTCCAATCTTCCCCAAGTCGGTATCGGCGACGGTGATTCCACTGCCGGGACGGAAGTAGGCGCGTTCCCACATCCAGGGAAAGCGTTTGTCGTAATGCCAGGTGCGGTTGTCGGGCGCAACCAACAGGCAGGTGTTGTAGATTTCGCCATCTTGCGAGCGCAGAAATGTCCCAGCCAGATGGATGCCATATTGCGCCGCGACTTTCTTCATCCACATGGCAGTCTGCCCGTCCAGCGGTTCGGCAAGACGATAGTTATCGTCGGTGTACTCGTAGCCTGTGTTGAACACTTCCGGCAAGACTACAAGTTGCGCTCCAGCCTGCGCTGCTTGCGTGATTAAGTTTTCAGCCCGGGCAAGTCTGGCTGCTACGGGCGCTGGTTCCGCGATCATTTGTACAACGGCGGCTTTGATTCTTTTTGACATGGTTTATGTAATCACCCCATCTGGAGGTAAATTCCCGATGGGGTGAGCTGATTAACTGGAGCCGATCTTGGCGAACGAAGGCTTCAATGCTGGATACAAATCACGATACAGCGGATAAAGATTTTCGTAAGCCGCTTGATCCTTGCCCGGCTTTGTACTACCCGTAATTTGGATGGTGGAGTCGCAGGCAGATTCGACGCTGGGGAAGATTTCCGCGCCCGTCGCCGCCAGCAGAGCCGCGCCGTATGCCGCGCCTTCCTCTGAATTGACGGTGACGATTTCGGCGTTGAACATATCCGCCAGAATCTGCCGCCAGAGCGGGCTGCGCGCGCCGCCGCCGGTCACGCGTACCTGGGAGATGTCTTTCAATCCAGAATTTTTCATCAACTCAAAACTGTCGCGCAGACCAAAAGAAACGCCTTCGAGTACAGCCCGCGTTAGGTGCGGGAAGGTGTGACGCACGGTCAGCCCGACGAAAGCGCCACGCGCCAGCGGATCGGGGTGCGGGGTGCGTTCACCGCTTAGATAGGGCAGAAAGAGCAAGCCGTCACTGCCGGCTTGGATTTCTGCGGCGGGGGCGAGCAGGGTATCGTAACTCATGCCGGGGGCAAAGGTATCCCGATGCCAGCGCAGGCTTCCCGCCGCCGAGAGCATCACGCCCATGAAATGCCACTTGCCCGGCACGGAATGGCAGAATGCGTGTAACCGTCCTTCAGGTTCGATGGCACAGCCGTCGGTGGTGGCAAAGATCACGCCCGATGTGCCAAGACTGAGCGAGACGATGCCCGCGCGGACTGCGCCCGTGCCGACTGCCGCCGCAGCCTGGTCTCCGCCGCCACCAAAGACGGGAATGCCTGCTGGCAGTCCGAGTTCCTTCGCCGCCGCAGGCGATAGCGTGCCTGTGATGTCGGTTCCCTCGTAGACCTTGGGCAGGGTTTCGGCGGGGATGTTGAGCGCACGCAGAATCTCAGGCGACCAGTTGCGCTGTTTCAGGTCAAATAGAATTGTGCCTGCACCGTCTGCGCAATCTACCGCAAATTCACCCGTCATTTTATAGCGCACATAATCCTTCGGGAGCAGAATGTGGCGCGTGCGCTGCCAAATTTCGGGTTCGTTTTCTTGCACCCAGAGAATCTTCGGGGCGGTGAACCCGGTCAGGGCGTCGTTGCCGGTGATTTGAATCAGCCGCTCGCGTCCAATTTTTTGGCGGATCGTGTCGCATTGCGCGGCTGTGCGCTGGTCGTTCCACAAGAGGGCGGGGCGTAAGACTTCGCCTTTTTCGTCCAGCAAAACCAGCCCGTGCATTTGCCCTGCCAGCCCAATGCCTTTGACTGCGGCTGGGTCTATGTTTGTTTTTGCCAGCGCCTGACGGATGCTTTCAATAGTTCCGTGCCACCAGAGCAGCGGAGATTGTTCGCTCCATAAAGGCTGGGGTGTCGCAAAGGAATATTCACTCGATGCCACACCTAAAACTGTTCCGCTTTCGTCCATGATGAGGGCTTTGGTGGCGGTGGTGGATGAGTCTATGCCGATGAAATACATGGGAACTCCTTGAGACTATACAAGAAAAACAGGCACACAAGTAAACGCGGGTTCACTGGTGTACCTGTTTTACAATTACCATTTACCAAAAATCATCTGACCCCTAGCAATAGGTCAATGGTCAATTGGTCGAGGCGTTCATATTGCAAGCCTTTTGTGCCAATGGCAGAGCGGTCAAAGGTTTGGGTTTTGAGCGCGGCGGCTTTTTCGGCGGAGTATTTGCCAAAGTATTGATTCATTGCGCCATCGTCCGCATTCACTTCAGCCAGAATGGATTGGATTTCTTTGTCCGCGTTAAATTGGGCGGCTTTTTCTTTTAGTAAGAGGTATGTCCGCATACAACCGCGCGCAAAGTCTTTAACTCCTTCGTAGTCTTCGGTGCGGTAGGCGTGCGCGTCAAAATGGCGTGAGCCGTCGTATTTAACATCTTCGAGGAATTTGACGAGGTAGAAGGCGGCTTTGATGTCGCGCGAGCCGAAGCGCAGGTCTTGGTCGTAGCGCCCAGGGTATTGGTCGTTTAGGTCAATGTGGAAGAGTTTGCCTGCTTCCCATGCCTGAGCCACGCCGTGCATAAAGTTGATGCCTGCCATGTGTTCGTGCGCTACTTCGGGGTTAACGCCCACCATTTCGGGGTGATCGAGGGTGGTGATGAAAGCCAGCATGTGACCAGTGGTGGGGTTGTAGATGTCGCCGCGCGGTTCGTTGGGTTTGGCTTCGAGTGCAAATTTTAGGTCATACTTTTTATCGAGCGCATATTCGCAAAAGAAGTTCATCGCTTCGCGGTTGCGTTTGATGGCTTCCACCGCGCTCTTGGATGAGTCGGTTTCGGTGCCTTCGCGTCCGCCCCAAAATACATAGGTCTTTGCGCCAAATTCCACGCCCAGATCAATGGCATTTAGGGTTTTTTGAATGGCATAGGCGCGGACTTTGGGGTCGTTGCTGGTGAAAGCGCCGTCTTTGAAGATGGGGTCGCCAAACAGGTTGGTGGTTGCCATCGGGACGACAATGCCCGTATCTGCCAGCGCCTTGCGAAAATCCTTCTTGATGGATTCGGCTTCGGCGGGGGTGGCGTCGAGGGGAATCAAGTCATTGTCGTGAAAGTTGACGCCGTATGCGCCGACTTCTCCCAACAGGGTTACGATTTCAGCGGGAGTTTTTGGCGCGCGCGTCGGTCCGCCAAAAGGGTCGCGTCCAATGTTGCCAACAGTCCATAGTCCAAATGTAAATTTGTGTTCGGGTTTAGGTTCGTATGCGTTCATGTTTTTTTTAGCCTTTTCTCTTGAAGTAGACATCTGCCAATACAGCCAGAACCAGCACAATTGCCTTTAATACATATTGCCAGGCGGGAGCCACATTCATCATTTGTAAGCCGGTGGAGAGACTGGCGATAATTAATGCGCCAATCATCGCGCCTTGAATGGTTCCCACGCCGCCGAGAGTGGACGTGCCGCCGAGGATACAACTGGCAATCGCGTCTAGTTCATAGCCCGCGCCTGCGGCTGTTGTTCCGTAGCCGACGTAGGAAGCAAGGACGACTCCGCCCACGCCGGAGAGGAAGCCCATCAGGATGAAAATTTTGAAGACCATGCCAGAGATGCTGATGCCCGAAAGACGCGCTGCGTCTCTGTTTCCGCCGATGGCATAGGAGTATCGCCCAAAGCGGGTGTTGTTTGAAAGGTAGATCATAATCATGGCGGTCAGCGCCAGCAGCAGCACGGGGTTTTGAATCCCTTTGTAACTGTTGACATTGTAAACATATACAAGGAGAACCAGCGCCAGGAAGCCGGTAGCCAGTAGATCAATATAAATACTTCGCAGTTCAAAACCATGCTTGCGTTTGCTTTGGCGGCTGCGGAACATATTCCAAAACAGGAAGCCGATTGCCACAATACCGAAAATCCACCCCCAGGTGATTGGCACATATCCCTGGGCGATGTCGGAAAACCAGGGTTGGTTGGCAGGAATGGTTTTTCCCTGCGTTACCAGCAGGATCAACCCGGTGAGAAGCCACTGCCCGCCCAGAGTCACAATGAATGAAGGGACGTTCAGGTAGGAGATGATATATCCTTGCAGTGCGCCGAACAATGCGCCGACTCCCAGGCTGATGACCACGGTTAATGTTGCCGACAAAATCGGCTGGTCGGGCAGGTATTTGAACCAGACGGTCGCCTGCAAGTAAGCGGCGACCACCGAAACAAAGCCCGCCAGTTTGCCGACAGAGAGGTCAATGTTGCCGGTGACGATAACCAGCACCATGCCCGCCGCCAAAAACGCCGTCACAGACATCTGGCGGAAGAGGTTGGAGATGTTTTGCGGAGCCAGATAGGTGCCGTCGGTGGTAAAGAAAAAGATTGCCCAAATGCCAATCAACGCCAGCAGAATGGTGTAGGTTTGGACGTTGAGGCGCAGCACCTGTAATAACTCGGACTTGAAATCAGTTTTCTTCAGTGTCGTTTGGTTGGAATTACCCATAGAAATTACCTCGCTCTGTTTTAATTTTTCTAGGATGACATGCCAGTCGCTAATGCCATTACACGCTCTACGGTTGCTTCTGTGACGGGCAGTGTGGCGGTTGAATGCCCGCTGCACATGACCATAATTCGATCACTCATACCAAGCACTTCTTCCAAATCGCTGGAGATCATGATGATTGCCACGCCGCTTTCTGCCAGGTCGTTCATTAATTTGTAAATTTCATATTTGGCGCCGACATCAATGCCGCGAGTCGGGTCATCCATGATGAGTACCTTTGGTTTGGACAGCAGCCATTTTGAAATGACCACTTTTTGTTGGTTTCCACCTGAGAGGGTTTCAACCGCCACCTCAAGCGTAGGCGCTTTAATGGTCAAACTTTTCGACTGAGCCATGCTGGCTTTCAGTTCCGCGTCTGCGTCAATCCTAAAGAAGCCGGAGAATTGGTCTAAATTGGGCAGTGAAATATTTTTGAGAATGGATTGAATTAATACCAACCCCATGCCTTTGCGGTCTTCTGGTACGAGGCTTAATCCTGCATTAATTGCCTGGCGGGCGTTTTCGGGTTTTATTTCCTGTCCGCCCATTAAAATTTTTCCGTTGATAATTTTTCCATATTCGCCAAACAATGTCATCACAAGTTCTGTCCGCCCTGCGCCCATTAAGCCGGCAATGCCAAGAATTTCTCCTTTGCGCACGTCAAAATTAACGCCATTTAATACCTTGCGGTTTGTTTCGTTGGGGTCAAGCGCCTGTAGGTTTTCAACTTTAAAGACGACTTCAGACGGCGAGCGTGTTGCTTTTGGAAAGCGCTCTTTCATCTCGCGCCCAACCATATATTTGACCAGTTTTTCCTGGGTTAGGTTTTTGGTTAATTCGGTAATAATTTCTTTGCCGTCCCGCATGACGGTGATTTTGTCGGTGACGCGGAAGAGTTCGTCTAGTTTGTGGGTGATGTAAATACAGGTAATGCCATTGTTTTTTAGGATGCCAAGAATGTCCATCAGTTTGTCAATTTCGGTTTCACTGAGGGCGCTGGTGGGTTCGTCTAAAATTAAGACTTGTGCTTTTTCAGAAAGCGCTTTGGCAATTTCCACCATTTGCATTTTGCCAACCCCAAGATTTTTTACAATCATTTGCGGTTGAACATCCAACTGGTATTTTTCTAAAATTCCGCGCGTGTTGGCATATAACTGATTCCAGTTGATCGAGCCGTATTCTACCGGCTCTCGACCCAGAAAAACATTTTCACCAACCGACATGGTGGGAACCAATGTCAGTTCCTGATAAACGATGGCAATGCCTTTATCTCCCGCTTCCTGAATGGCGCTTTCGCCTAATTTTAATTCTTCACCGTTGAAGATGACGCTGCCTTCGTAGGTGCTGTGCGGGTAAACCCCCGAAAGTATTTTCATTAATGTGGATTTGCCCGCGCCATTTTCTCCACACACTCCATGAATTTCGCCGCGCTGAATTTTAAATGAGACATCGTTCAGAGCCACCACGCCGGGAAATCTTTTGGTTACGTTTTTGAATTCGAGAATAATGTCATTATCCACTATAAACTCCTTTGATGCATTCAAAGCAGGGTTTTTGAAACTCCAAAAAATTAAATCAATTCCTAGCCTTTAAGCGAACCTGCCAACAGCCCGCGCAGGAAGTAACGCCCCAGGAAGATGTAAACAAGCAGGGTGGGAAGCGCTGCGAGGAGCGAGCCTGCCATTTGTACATTCCACGAAATGATTTGACTGCCCGCCATATTGTTGAGCGCCACGGTGATGGGCCAGTCGGTATTGCCTGTTAGAACCACCGCAAAGAGAAAGTCGTTCCAGGCGGAAGTGAATTGCCAGATGAGCACCACTACAAAACTTGGCATGGAGATCGGTAAAAGAATATAGCGATAAATGCCAATCATATCTGCGCCGTCTATTTTTGCGGCTTCCAGCAGTTCCTGCGGCAGGCTGGCATAATAGTTGCGGAAAGTCAGTGTGGTGATGGGGATGCCGTAAATAATATGCGCAAGGGCAAGTCCGGGCAAGCCTGTGATTCCCACAATATTCATAAACTGTACAAGCGGAATAAGAATACTTTGATAGGGAATGAACATCCCGAATAGAATGAAGGGGAAGATTACGTCTGCTCCGCGAAATTTCCATTTGGCAAGCACATAGCCATTTATTGAACCAAGCATGGAGGAAATTAATGCGGCGGGGATGACCATTTTAAAACTATTCCACAGGGAAGGTGATAATTTGGCATAGGCTTCTATGTAATTATCAAATGCAATTCCGCGTGGCAGGTCCCACATGGTTTTCAGGTCTATTTCCGCAAAACTTTTAAAGCCGGTGATGAGTATGATGTATAGCGGGAGTAAGTAGAAGATGGTCATTAAGACCAGTGGAATATAAAGCCAGTATTTGCCGAGGCGTTGTTTTGTTTTCATTGTTCCGCCTCTGTTTTGAGCGTGTGGTGAATATAAGGAATGATGAGTGCTGCAATGCTAATTAGCAGAAGGATGCCCACCGCTGCGCCGCGCCCGTAGAATAAGCCGTCGAAGGTGATCTGCCACATGTAAATGGCGGGTACGTCGAGCGGAAGTTGCTTGCCGGCTACGGCAACGATCAAGTCGAAAACTTTAAGGGACATGTGACCCAGAATAATTAGCGCCGAGAGTGTCACGGGGGAGAGCAGAGGCAGCATGATGTGACGATAAATTTGCACTTCGCTTGCCCCGTCTATTCGCGCCGCTTCCTTTAGCTCCTCTGGAATGGCGCGCAAGCCTGCGAGATAAAGCGCCATGGTGTAGCCAGACATTTGCCAGATGGCGGCAAGCGCAATGGCTGCAATGCCCCAGACGGGTGTGGTGTGCCATTTGTTGACGAGGAAATCCAAGCCGATGTTTGAAAACAACAAATTGAGTCCGCTGGTGCGGGAGCCTGTGGCGGGATTCATCAGCCAGCGCCAGACAACTCCAGTCACAATGTAGGAAATTGCCATCGGGAATAAGAAAAGGCTGCGGAAGAAACTTTCGCCTTTCAAACCCTGATCGAGCATGACTGCTAAAATAAGCCCCAGTGAAATACTGCCAAAAACAAAAACAACCGTAAAAATTAAGGTGTTGCGAATATCTATTTGAAAACGAGGGTCGGCAAAAAGATCAAGGTAGTTCTTGATCCCATTCCATGTGTAGTCTGCGGTCAAGCCTTTCCATTTGCTGAGTGATACGCGCACCGACCAGCCAATAAACGCGTACACAAAAATCAGAATTGCTAAAATGGATGGCGAGATAAGAAGGATGTTTAAGTAGCGATCTTTATCTCTGAACATGGTCTGCCTCGCTTTGAATTGGGTTATCAAAAAAGGGTTGAGGCTCTGCATACACAGAGCCTCAACGATTTTAATACTAAGATTTACTTGCAAGGTCCAGAACTGGCACATGCGGCAACGAGGGCGGTTTGGAAGCCTTCCACATTGCTGTCGGCAACGAACAAGCCGAGGGCGGTGTCAATTTCGGTCTTCCATGAGTCATTGGCTACCACGCCGTGAGTCAAAGAACCGACTACGACATTGGAGGACCAATCAGTCATGGCAGACTGGAGGTATTCGCCGAAGAGGGTGGGGTCACAGTCGGTGCGGGCGCAGATCGAACCCTTGACAGGGTTGAATGCTTCCTGACCTGCCTTGGAGCCGGCAATCTTCAACCAGGCAGTCGCGCCGTCCGCATGGGGGGCGCCAACGGCGAGGACGAAGGAGTCAGAAAGGAATTGGAAGACGCCAGCGCTACCGGGGGTGGCAGCCCAACCGTAGTCGGTCATGGGGGCTTTGCCCAATTCGCGGAAGTAGCCTTCAGCCCAGTCGCCCATCACGTTGAACGCCGCATCGCCATTGATGACGAGTTGCGCGGCATCCTGCCATGAGAGGGAGGAGGAGTCGCTGTTGGCATAGGTTAATACTTTGGCGTAGTTGTCTAAAGCAGCTTTTACGTCGGCGCCAGCCCAGTCGGTGGTGCCATCCCATAGTCCATTGTATTTCTCAGCGCCGAGACTGCCGAGTAAAACGGTTTCGAGCAGGTGCATCTTGGTCCATTGTTCACCAAGAGCCAGGGGCTGAACGCCAGCGGCTTGCAGTTTGTCCATCGCGGCAAACCATTCAGCCATAGTGGTGGGAACTGTTACGCCATTGGCTTCGAGCACGGCGGGGTTGTACCACAAGACGTTGGCGCGGTGGATGTTAACCGGCACGGAGTAGATGTTGCCGTCTTTCGATATCAGCGGAATAAGCGTTTCGGGCATAACCGCGAGCCAGCCTTCGGCTTCGTAGAGGTCATTCAACGGCTCAATCTGTCCGCCATCAACATAGGTGCCGATCAATTCCTGACCCGCATGACCCTGCCAGCTATCCGGGGGATCGCCAGCTTGTAAACGAGTGGCGAGCACTGCGCGCGCATTGGAACCAGCGCCGCCAGCAACAGCCGCATTGACAAATTCAATGCCAGGGTTGGCGGCTTGGAAAACAGCCATCATGGCTTCGAGTCCAGCGGCTTCGCCGCCGCCGGTCCACCAGGAGAATACTTCAACTTGATCGCCCATGGCAGGCGCTTCGGTAGCAGGAGCGGCTGCTTCTTCACCGGGTTTGGGCGGGCGCTGATCTGCGGGGATGT
>DYML01000096.1:8867-13409 GCA_020721605.1 Anaerolinea thermophila | reverse complement strand
GCGTTATACTTCCGCTGGAAATTTTACATGACACTCAACCCAATCCTCTCCCAACTCCCCAACCCCGCCCCAAAGCGGATCGCCCTGCGAATCAGCGCGCCCGCTGAACGCGCCTTGCGCCACGGACATCCCTGGATTTTCGACCAGGCAATTACCGAGCAAAGTCACGAAGGCGCGCCGGGCGACCTTGCCGTCATCTTCGACAACAAACGCCGCTTTTTGGCAGTCGGTTTGTACGACCCGACCTCGTCCATCCGCGTGCGGATTTTGCAAAGCCGCACGCCCGCAACCATTAACGCGGATTGGTTTCGCGCCAAACTGATCGCCGCCAGCCAGATCCGCACGCCGCTCGCGGAGCAATCCACCGACGGCTACCGACTGGTTCACGGCGAAAATGACGGGCTGCCAGGCTTGGTGATTGACCGCTACGCCGAAACCCTCGTCCTCAAAATGTACAGCCCCAGTTGGATTCCGCATCTGAAAGAATTTGTTGCGGCGCTGACGGAAACGAAATTTGAACGCTTGATTCTGCGGCTGAATCGTTCACTGCAAAAGCAGGCTGAATTTTTGTACGGACTTGAGGATGGGATGACTCTCGCTGGGACTCCACCCGAAGGCTTGATTCTGTTTCGAGAAAATGGGATGACCTTCGAGTGCGACCCGCTTCACGGGCAGAAGACTGGCTTCTTCCTTGACCAACGCGAGAACCGCGCGCGCGTCGAAAAATTATCCAGCGGGAAATCGGTCTTGAATGTCTTCGCTTACACCGGCGGATTTTCGGTCTATGCGGCGCGTGGCGGCGCGAAACAAGTTGTCAGCGTGGATGTCAGCGCGCCAGCCCTGCAAGCGGCGGAGCACAATTTTTCGTACAACCAGCATTTTCCCGCTGTGAAATCTGCCAGCCATGAAACGATAGCCGAAGACGCCTTTGAAGTCCTCGCCCGCATGGAGTCGCAAAAGCGGCTCTTCGATGTGGTCATTCTCGACCCGCCGATGTTTGCCCAAAACCAGAGTCAGATTGCGGCGGGGATTGCCGCCTACCAAAAACTCACGCGACTTGGATTGGGCGTTCTACGTTCAGGCGGGATGTTGGTGCAGGCATCCTGCTCCAGCCGCATTGACGCGGAAACTTTTTTCGACGCCGTTCGCCAGGCGGCGGGCAGGTTCAACCGTCCGTTAAAAGAAATCGAGCGCACGGGTCATGCGCTCGACCATCCCACTGGATTCGACGAAGGGACATATCTCAAGTGTCTGTTTGCTGTGGCTTGACGTATAAATCAAAAAACTGGCTGGCGCGCTGCATAAAAGCAAACCACTCGTCGGCGCGGAAGGAATGCCCCTCGCCTGTGTGAGCATAGAGTTTGGCATCCACGCCCGCTTCGATGAAGCCCTCGTACATTTTCTTTGACCATTCGGGCGGCGTGCCAGCGGAAGTTTTGCCGTCTTCGGTTCCGTACACAATTTGAACGGGCGCGGTCACAAAGTCAAAATGATATAGCGGGGAAAATTTTTGCAACGCTTCGGGGTCGGCGGAGGCGTCGAAGTAGGGCGTGACCAAATCATCGGGCAGGGTCAGCGGCAGGATGTCGGAGGAGTTGCAGCCCGGAGCAAGTTCACCCTCGAAGACATCGCCCAGGCAACCCGGTCCCCAGCGTTCGATGATGTCGGCAAAGTCGGCGCTGACGGAGGAATACAAAACGGCGGCTTTGATGCGCTCATCCACAGTTAAAACTTTAAGCGTTGCGCCGCCACCCATGCTATGCCCCCACATGCCGATTCGTTCCACGTCCGCTTCGGGGAAAGATGAAAGGGCATACATCAAGTTGATCGCGTCAATAGCAAGACCTGAATAATACAGGCTGATGCCAGTTTCGGAATCTGCCCAGGTGCGATAATCAGATGAAACCGTCAGATAGCCGCGCTGATTGAGGAACTCTGCGGCGCGGTCTGTGCCATCGCCAGAGGCGTAGACCGTGCGCGAGAAAAATCCGTGATTCATGACGATGACGGGATACGGCGGCTCGCCGATTGTTGGGACTTGTAAAATGCCCGTGATGGTCAAACCGTCGCTGGGGTATTCGATGAGATAGCGGGTAAAGTCTTTGGTTTCGAGCAGAGTCTCGCGGATGGTGATTTTTCCGCTCTGGAAGTTGTGTTTTCGCAAGCCTTCAATGGTGTACGGATAAAGCGCCTGCGCCACTGTTTGCGTGGGCGTTGGTGAAGGCAGTACAGTCGGCGTGGGTGTATCTTGAACAATCACCGCATGTAGCGTGGAAGTGGGGGTGGCGGCAGGCAGGGAGGAACATGCCGTGAGAAAAATCAAAACGAGAAAAACGCGGCGGGGATTCATGCGTCCATTATAAACTCGGCGCTTTCCACTTTTTAATGAACCTGGCAAACGGGGGAAGAATCTTTTTCTCGCGGAAGGGATACCAGCCAATTTCACTGCGGACTGCCTGTTCCTTCAATTCGGTGGAACCCCAAATCAGTGATGCGCCAAAAACGCCCAGCAGCGCCGAAACCCAATAGTTTGAAATAAACAACGAGCCAAAAATGAACAAAATTCCCGCGCCCAAAACGTAGGGCCACCACAAATAGCCAAAGTAGCGTTCACCGCGAATAACCCACACAAAGCCCAAGCCAATTACAAAAAGGGTCGCAAAGCCGAGACCAAGCCCAAACCAATTCATTCTACGCCTTCCTTGAAAGCCATCAAATCAACCGCTGAATATAAATCTCCGCGCGGCTCGCGTTCAAGCCAATCTACGGTTGTGGCGGTGGGGTGTTCCGCCAGAATTTTTGCATGGCGCGAATTATTCGGGTTGGCAGGCGCGCGCCCAATTCTGATTCGCTCTTGCTGGCGGATAAATTCATGCGAATCCCAAACCAGGGTCATGGCAAAGATTCCGCTCATGGCAGATAAAATCAGGCTTGGGGTCAAAATGGAAAATACGCCAAAACCAATGCCAAGCGCAAGCATAATTCGAGTTGGGGTTCGTAAATCAACTGTTTCCCGTTCCACCTTGCGCACCGTCACATGCCCCATCCACACGCCTAAAAACGTGGCAAGCGCGGCGGCTATTCCAATTAGATTAAGTTCCATTTTTTTCTCCAAAAATATTTTTCCCCATTATATGCGCGCAGTTTCAAGGTGAGAGGCTGCTCACCAAACTCTCAGCCAAATCTCCATAACCTACATGCGAAAAATCAATATTCACAAACTGCATCGCGGATGCCCTGGTCGAACAAAACTTGCGTTTTGCCAATGATCTGAACTGCCGTGTCTTCATCTACCAGCGCCTCGCCGCACTTGGGGCAAACATGGGCGGGGATATGATTGATAAGCAGGCAAAACTCTCCCCGCGCCAATGTAATGGAGGTGAAGCCGTTAATTAATTCAGATTGTCTGCAAATTAAGCAAATCACATAAAACCCTATTCGCCAAAAATGCGCAGAAGATGCGCTTCACTTTCGGCTCCGATAGTCCTTCTTCCATTTATTGGGGTCGGGTAGATAAACAGTAACCACAGTAATTTCATGTACTTCTGGATTCTCTGAAGTGACCACATGAAATGAACGCTTGCCCTGAAAGCCCATCATCAGCCGGCTGGGTTCGGGCATCTCGGCGGAGTAGTCTTCGATCACGTCTTCGGCTTCAATGGCGCGGCGTACTTTGGCTGGGGAGATTTCACGCTCAAACATGCGCTGAACAGCGTGGGCGCGGTAGAGAATGTTGATCATGGGGTGATTATACTTTGTGAGGCTGGAGTCCAACATCTCCTGATGGTGAAGCACAAGCCCAAAATTGGGGGACTTTGGAGGGCGATGAAAAGAATGTTAAAATAGCGCGCAGATGAACACAATCAACGCACGACCCGAAGAACACTTTGCGCGGCTAATGCGCCTGCTAGATTTGGAGGCAGAAGCCGAAAAACTGGAAACGATTCGCGCGCTGGAGAAACTATCCCCTACCGAGGCAGAGGCTTCGGGCAACAGCCTAATCAACCTTACCCTGCGCGAAGAAGACACGGGGCTGGGCGGGAAAATTCTACTCACCTTTGGCAAGCGCAACGAAAATTTAGCCCTGCCCTGGAGCCGAATTGGGCTGGGCAGTCCAGTCATCCTTTCAGAAGAGGGCGAAAAGTCAAACGGCTGGCGTGGGATTGTCAGCCGCGTAAACAAGAATCAAATTCAAGTGGCATTCACGCAGTGGCTCGAAACAGAATCAGACAGACCCGCCTTCAGGCTTGACCGCGCAACGGATGAAATCTCAAGGCAGCGGCAAAGGCTGGCGCTGCAATCCGCAGAAAGCGCCAAAGGAGCGCGGCTCTCTGTTTTGCGTGATGTATTAATCGGGCGGCAACCGCCTGCCTTTGAGAAAATTGAAAATTACAATCCCATCAATTCCACATTAAACGAATCACAATACCAAGCCGTGCGCTTTGCATTAAGCGCCGAAGATGTAGCCATCATTCACGGTCCACCGGGAACAGGCAAAACTACCACACTGGTTGAATTAATACAGCAGATTGTGCGCAATGG
>DYML01000096.1:0-8767 GCA_020721605.1 Anaerolinea thermophila | reverse complement strand
GCGGCAGGCGTTGCGCGACGAAGCAAAACAATTATTAAACGAAGCGCGGCAGATCGAAGACCAACTGCTCGACCGCATCATCAGCCATGCAAAAATTGTTTGCGCCACCGCAACGGGCTTGGATCACGCTATTTTCAAAAATCGCACCTTCGACTGGTGCGTCATGGATGAAGCCAGCCAAAGCGTGGAACCTTCGGCGTGGATTCCGCTGCAATACGCCAAACGACTCGTTTTGGCGGGCGACCATTTTCAACTTCCGCCGACGGTCATTTCCACAGAAGCCGTCCGCAGCGGATTCAACATCAGCCTGATGGAACGCCTGTTGCAAATGCCCCAAACAAATATCTCGCAGCGCCTGAATGTGCAATATCGAATGCACGAGGATATTATGAATTTTTCTTCGAGAGTCTTTTACGAAGGCAGTTTACAGGCGGATGATTTGGTGCGTGCTGCGCGATTGGCTGATCTACCCGCTGTGACGGTTTCCCCACTGACCGAGTGCGCCGTCCACTTTATAGACACGGCAGGCGCCAGTTATGACGAGGAACAGGAATCGGAAGGCAGCAGCCGCTTGAATGCGCTTGAAGCCGGGTTGGTGATTAAAAAAGTACATGAGTTATTGAACAGCGGAGTAATGCCCGCGCAGATTGCCGTTATCTCCCCTTATTCGGCGCAAGTGAAATTGCTGCGTGAAAAACTAAAATCGCTTGACTTGGAAATTGACAGCGTGGACGGGTTTCAGGGGCGGGAAAAAGAAGCCGTAATCGTCAGCCTGGTGCGCTCGAACCGCGAAGGCGAAGTGGGGTTTTTAGCCGACACGCGCCGCATGAATGTTGCCCTAACCCGCGCGCGCCGCAAGTTGATTGTCATCGGCGACAGCGCAACCATCACCCGCCACGCCTTTTATCAACAACTGGTGGAGTATTTTGAATCAATTGGGGCATATCATTCTGTTTGGGAAGAATGATATGCCCCAGTTTTAAGTGAAGGGGGAACGCAGACCTTACCCGCTCTTCGAGCGGCGTTTTAGCACATAATCTAAAATCACGGCTACGATAAAGACCAACCCCTTAATCACCTGTTGATTGTAAGATGGCACTTCTAACAAATTCAATCCATTTGCCAAAATTCCAATAATGAACGCGCCAATAACCGCGCCGGTAACAGACCCTGCGCCGCCCAATAAGCTGGCTCCGCCCAACACGCTGGAGGCAATTGCATCCAGTTCCAGCCCGGTACCGCTGTTGGGCTGGGCAGACCACAGGCGGGCGGTGAGCAGTAAACCCGTTAAGCCAGCCGCCAGGGCGCTGATAATGTACACGCCAAATTTTATTTTTGCAGGGGAAATTCCCGCCAGGCGTGCCGTCTCTTCGCCGCCGCCAATCGCGAAAATATAATTTCCAAACACGGAACGATGTAAAATTAAATAAGCAATAAAGGCAACCAGCAATAAAACAAAAAGCGGAACAGGAACGCCCGCCACGTCCGTTGCCCAAAATGTAAATTGCTCATCCAAACCAGAGATGGGTCTACCCTGGGTGTAAACCAAAGTCAAACCGCGTACCGCAGCCATGCTGGCAAGGGTGGCAACAAAAGGCGGAATTCGCCCCCAGGCGATCATGGCTCCATTTAATGCGCCAATCAACGCAGCGGCAAACAGCGCGACAAAAATAGCGGGGTAGGTTCCCAATCCATTGCGCGTGGCGAGACCAGCGGCTAAGGCGCCTGTTAGCGCGGCAACCGAGCCAATGGAAAGGTCTACGCCGCCAGTGATAAGCGTGAAGGTCATGCCAATTGCCGCAATGGCAACCATGGAAGTTTGAAGCGCAACCGTCAGCAAATTATTGCCGGTTAAAAAGTCTGCCGAAAGAATGGAAAGCGGAAGCGCCACCAACAGCAAAATAATCAACCCGCTGTTTGCCCGCACCAGGCTCAAAAAACGTGGCAGGAATTTTTGGTTCACGAATTGCCTCCTGCGTTTAGAAGTTGCCCGGTGGCGGCTTGCATAATGCGATCTTGCGTTGCTTCGGCGCGGCTGAATTCTGCCATCAAACGCCCTTCGCGCATGACCAAAATGCGATCACTGACGCCTAAAATTTCGGGCAGTTCTGAAGAAATCATCAAAATTGCCATGCCCTTGGCGGCAAGTTCGCTCATCAGGTTGTAAATTTCGGCTTTTGAAGAAACATCAATACCGCGCGTGGGTTCATCTAAAATCAAAATTTTTGGATTAAGCGCCAGCCAACGGGCAATGACCACCTTTTGTTGATTCCCGCCCGATAAACTTCCGACACGCTGTTCCAAGTTTGCCGTGCGAATGTTTAGTTGCTGAATTGCGCCGCGCATCCACTGGTCAATTTGCCCGTACAGCAAAAAGCCAAAACGCGAGAGTCTTTCAAATAGCGAAACCGAGGCATTGGAGCGGACGCTCTGCCCAAGAAACAACCCTTGTGCTTTGCGGTCTTCTGTTACCAGCCCAATGCCAAGCCGAATTGCTTCTTGCGGAGAATGAATGTGCGCCACCGCGCCCGCTACGCGAATTTCGCCGCCTTCGTTTTGATCTGCTCCAAAAAGAACACGCGCAATTTCTGTCCGCCCCGAACCGACCAAGCCCGCCAGCCCCACAATTTCACCTTTGAAGAGGGTGAAGGTCGCATCTTTGAGATGAGTTCCACTGCGCAGGTGATGAACTTCGAGCGCAACCTCTCCGCGCTGCGTTTCTGCCTTCGGAAAAAACTCCTTCAACTCGCGCCCCACCATCATCTGCACGACGGAATTCACGTTCAATTCTTTGGTTGCAGCAACGCCCACCAATTGACCGTCACGCATGACGGCAAGGCGGTCAGATAAGTCAAAAATCTCTTCCATGCGATGCGAAATATAAATTAAGGTGACGCCCTGCTCGCGCAAGGAACGCATAAGACCAAATAATTTTCCAGACTCGCGCTCGGTTAATGCGCTGGTGGGTTCATCCAAAATGATGACGCGCGACTTGATCGAAATCGCTTTGGCAATTTCAACCATTTGACGCTGGGCAATGGAAAGATCAGAAATAAGCGCGGTGACGGCAAAATCCAGCCCCAGTTGATTGAGAATGCGCTGCGCTTCGGTCTGCATTATTTTGGTATTAACAAGTGTTCCTGCCGCAAAAAGCGGCTCGCGCCCTAAAAAGATATTTTGCGCCACCGTCATCTGCGGAATGAGCGCCAGTTCCTGATGAATCATGGCAATGCCCAACTCTTGCGCGCGGCGCGGCGATGAGATTTTGACTTCCTGCCCATCGAGCAGAATCATGCCTGCATCCGCCGTAAATGCGCCGCTCAAAATATTCATCAGCGTGCTTTTGCCTGCGCCGTTTTCTCCAGCCAGCGCCAAAATTTCGCCAGGGTAAGCGGATAGTGTCACATCCTGTACGGCTAAAACACCAGGAAAAGACTTGGTGATATTTTTTAGTTCAAGGCGGTAGGTTTGATCTGCCATAATTTTAATGGGATGGAGCGCCCTTGCCAGTTTTAGCAAGGACGCCCCAGATAGAAAAAGGGTTACTTGGTAATGAGTGAAAGCGGAACCGGAATGGCGGCTTCCACAGTTTCGCCGCTCAAATATTTGAGGGCAGATTCTACGCCCAAGCGACCAATTTCGGCAGGCTGTTGGGCAACGGTGGCGGCGAGTGTGCCAGCATCTACTGCGGCGACTGCATCGTCTACGGCGTCAAAGCCAACAAAGATAATGCCCGTGCGACCAGCGGCTTCTGCTGCCTGAGACGCGCCGAGGATCATTTCATCGTTGTGCGCAAAGACTGCCACAATTTCGGGCTGTGCTTGCAGGATATTTTCAAAGACGGTCAAGCCTTCGTCACGGTTGAAGTTGGCGGTCTGCTGGGCAACGATGACGGCATCTTTGCAGTTGGCTGCCATGTAATCGTTGAAGCCCTGACCACGATCACGCGCGGCGGAGGTACCAGCGATGCCTTGCAATTCAACTACGTTGCCTTTGCCGCCAATGGCGTTGCAAAGAAATTCCGCAGCCATCGTGCCGCCAGCAACATTGTCGGATGCAACATGCGCCGCAACAGTGCCGCCGTTTGATCCACGATCTACGGTGAAGACGGGAATGCCGGCTTCGTTGGCTTTTTGAATGGCAGGCACAACGGCGTCGGAGTCAGTCGGGTTGATCAAAATGGCAGAGACTTTTTTGGTGATGAGGTCTTCAATGCCGGCAACCATCTTGGCTGAGTCGTCCTGAGCATCTACAACAATTAACTTGGCGCCACCCGCATCAGCGGCGGCTTGTGCGCCATCTTTAAGGGTGACAAAGAACGGGTTATTCAAGGTGGAAAGAACCAGTCCGAGGGTAACGTCCGCAGCGGCAGGTTCGGGAAGAGTCACACCGAGGGATTCAGCGGTCACGAGCGAAAGCGGAACAGGAATGGAGGCGGGGACAGTTTCGCCATTCAAGGCTTTGACTGCGGTTTCCACGCCCAAGCGACCAATTTCGGCAGGCTGTTGGGCAACGGTGGCGGCGAGACTGCCTGCTGTTACTGCGGCAACGGCATCATCAACGGCATCGAAACCAACAAAGACGATCCCCGCGCGACCAGCGGCTTCTGCTGCCTGAGCCGCGCCGAGGATCATTTCATCGTTGTGCGCAAAGACTGCCACAATTTCGGGCTGTGCTTGCAGGATATTTTCAAAGACGGTCAAGCCTTCGTCACGGTTGAAGTTGGCGGTCTGCTGGGCAACGATGACGGCATCTTTGCAGTTGGCTGCCATGTAATCGTTGAAGCCCTGACCACGATCACGCGCGGCGGAGGTACCAGCGATGCCTTGCAATTCAACTACGTTGCCTTTGCCGCCAATGGCGTTGCAAAGAAATTCCGCAGCCATCGTGCCGCCAGCAACATTGTCGGATGCAACATGCGCCGCAACAGTGCCGCCGTTTGATCCACGATCTACGGTGAAGACGGGAATGCCGGCTTCGTTGGCTTTTTGAATGGCAGGCACAACGGCGTCGGAGTCAGTCGGGTTGATCAAAATGGCAGAGACTTTTTTGGTGATGAGGTCTTCAATGCCGGCGGTCATCTTGGCTGAATCGTCTTGCGAATCAACGACGATCAGTTTCACACCCGCAGAATCAGCGGCGGCTTGGGCGCCATCTCGGAGGGTGACAAAGAATGGGTTGTTCAAGGTGGAAAGAACCAGTCCGAGGGTCTTTTCGGTGGGTTCGGCGGGTACGGCTGTTGCAGCGCCGCCGCAGGCTGAAAGCAGGAGGGAAACCAGCATCAGCAGGCTAAATAGGGTGGTAATTTTTTTCATTACATCTTCTCCGGTTGAAATATAAATTGAATAGGTTGGTTGGAAGTACAGACTGGATGTTTATTTTTTTATTTTTCTCGCTCCTTTCTTAAGGCTATTTTGATGATCGGTTGATGGCGTTATAAAATAATAACGCCAGCGCAATCACTACGCCTTTTATGACCTGTTCCCATAGTTGCGAAACATTCAGCAGGTTCAAGCCGTTACTGAGGGTTTCAATAAGCAGAGTGCCAAGAAGTGTTCCAAACAGGGTTCCTTCACCGCCTGAAAAACTCGTCCCGCCTACCACCACTGCCGCTATGGCGCTGAACTCATAACCCACGCCGATGACAGGCTGTGCCGAGTCGAGCCGCGCAATCAGGATCAGCCCCGCCAGCGCGGAGCACATCCCTGAAATCATATAAACAAAGACAATCATGCGGTTGGTGTTAATTCCTGCCAGCCGCGCCGCAAGCGGATTGTCGCCAATCAGGTAGATATATTCGCCAAAGCGTGTGCGGGTGAGAACAACGGTCACAAAAATAAACAACGCCGCCGCAATCACAATCGGCATGGGAATGGCGCCAATTGAGCCTGTGCCGATGAAGCGAAAGGTATCTGGCAAGCCTGTGAATGGTTTGCCCTGGGTGTACATCAAGGTTAATCCGCGCCCGACGGTTAACATGCCGAGTGTGGCAATGAACGGGGGGATTTTTCCGCGTGCAATCATCAAACCGTTGACCATGCCCATCAATGCGCCAACACCAAGCGCAATCAAAATAGCCAGCACAACGGGCATTCCTTGTTTTAGCAGGTCGGCGGTGATGACCGCCGAGAGCGCCAAAATTGAGCCAACAGATAGGTCAATGCCGGCGGTCAAAATAACCAGCGTCATGCCAATTGCCACAATGCCGCTGATGGTTGCCTGACGCAAAATGTTGATCTGATTCGCGCCTGTCAAAAAACGATCTGACAGCAGGGATAACCCCAAGCCCAGCAAGGCATAGACCAACAGCAGCCCAAAACGCTTTAAGAAGATACTTAAAGTGAACGGGGTGGAGTGAAATTGCGGGGCGGATGAAGCCATCTTAGAACACAACTCCCGATACCAAAATCACATTGGCATAGGGAGAAAATTCGCCGGTGCGTACCACAGCCTGCGCGTCAGAAGTCATTTCTTTGAAAATCACATGCGTCACAAATTCCATCGGCACATCGGGCAAAAGCGCCTTGACTGCCTTCAAAAATTTTGGGTTACGCGCCTTGACTTCTTCCGCCAGAATTACCTTCTCGACCTGCATTTCGTCCAAAATGACTTTGAGCGTTTCCACCGCGCCTGGCACGTTTTTGGTCAATGCCAAATCAATGCGCTCTGTTTCGGGCGGAATGGGTAGACCCGCATCTGCCACGACCAGCGTTTGCATGTGACCCAGCGTGGCAATGGCGTACGATAATTCCGAATTCAATAGCGTTGTTTTTTTCATTTCTGACCTCCAAAAAATTCGTTAACTTCTTTGCGCATGGGCAGGGATGGCTGCGCCCCGTGTCTTGTGACTGAAATCGCTGCTGCCGCGTTCCCCAACTGCGCGGCTTGCTCGGTGCTCATGCCTTCTGCCAAGCCGGTTGCAAATGCGCCCACGAAGGCGTCTCCGGCTGCCACTGTATCCACGGCTTGCACGGAATAGGCGGGGATTTCTTTGCGCCCAGCGGGGGTGACAATCAGCACGCCTTTTTCGCCCAGGGTAATGATCAAATTCCGCACGCCCATGCCAAGCAGTTGTTCGATGGCTGAGTCGAGAGTCTCCGCGCCAACGACTTGCATGGCTTCGCGTTCGTTGGGGATGAAGTAATCTACTTTGGATAAGATTTCTGCGCTGAGTGTTTGAGCGGGTGCGGGATTCAACACCACCCTGAGGTTGTTTGCCACTGCCAGAGTAATGGCTGCGCTGACGGTGTCGAGCGGGCTTTCCAACTGCGTTACAAGCACATTCGCGTTGGAAAATGCCTGTTGCGCGGCGCTCAGTTCGCGGGGAGTGAGCGCAAGGTTCGCGCCCGAAGCGACTACGATGGTATTTCGTCCAGCGGCGTCCACTGTAATGAAGGCGATTCCTGTTGCTTCGCGCTCATCCACTTTAACGTGCTGCATATCAATTCCATCTTTGACAGCGCTGGCGCGTAATTCACTGCCAAAACCATCCTGACCTACGCGCCCAATCATCGTCACGGCTGAACCCATGCGGGCGGCGGCAACTGCCTGGTTGGCGCCCTTGCCGCCGGGGAATGTGGCAAAGGTTCCGCCCAAAATTGTTTCGCCCATTTGCGGGTGGCGCGGAGCATTGACAACCAAATCCATATTTAAACTACCAACAACAAGAATTTTTCCCTGCATCAAGACCTCGTAGAACTTTCGCGAATGATCAATTGGGTGGAAAGAATGGTGTGGCGCGGCGGCAAGGATGGGTCGCTCATGCGCTCAAAAAGAAGTTTGACCGCCAGTTGACCAATTTCCTGTTTGGGTTGGACAACGGTGGTCAATGATGGGGTAGTGTAGGAAGCCAGTTGAATATCATCAAAACCGACAATGGCAATGTCTTCAGGCGCGCGCAAGCCCAGTTGGGCGGCGGCACGCAACGCACCAATTGCCATCATGTCATTGCAGACAAAAATAGCCGTTGGACGCGGGGTTTGTTGCAAAAGCAGCATAGCCGCCGAATAGCCCGAAGGCGCATGAAAATCGCCGCGCGCCAAAAGGGATTCGACAACCTCAATTCCTGCCTGCTGAAGCGCGGCGCGATAGCCTGTGACACGCTCTGCGCTGGGGGTGATGTTGGACGGTCCTGTAATGCAGCCGATAATCTGATGCCCAAGTGATAATAAGTGCTGCGTGGCAAGCAGCCCGCCCTGATAGTTTTCGGTGGTGACGGTGTCCAACTCCAGGCTGCCCATGTCGCGATCTACAACGACCAGCGGCAATCCGTTTTGGGCAATCTCTGAAATTGCCTCGCGATTTTCCCCCGCACCAACAAAGATGATGCCGTCTAATTGTTTGTTTTCCAGCACTTCGGTGTAAAGGCGTTCTTTGTTTTCATCGTTTTCGGTGTTGCACAAAATAACGCTGTAGCCCAACGCAAAAGCCGCCGATTCGATGGCGTGACCAACTTCGGCAAAAAATGGGTTGGCGCTGTCGGGCAAAATTAAGCCGAGGGTGTGAGTTTCGCCCCGCCGCAGAGAGCGCGCCAGCGCGTTGGGTCGGTAGTTTAGTTCGCGCTTGGCAGCGTTCACCCGCTCGCGCACATCTTCCGAGACAAAGCGCGTGTTATTTAAGACGTGTGAAACGCTGGTAGAGGAAACACCGGCTTTTTTGGCAACTTCACGAATAGTGGGCATGGTTTACAATTCCGCGCAACCGTTTGCGCAAACGATTTTCCACAGTATAGCATTTTGTAACTACCAAGTCAATCTTTTGGTATTTT
>DYML01000095.1:6777-13414 GCA_020721605.1 Anaerolinea thermophila | reverse complement strand
GCAAACGGCGGCGAAATTTGGGCAACCGATTTGCCGCCCATCTCGTCCATTACCCGCATTGACGCCAGCCCCACAAATCTCAGCAGCGTAGGCTTCTCTGTGGTCTTTTCCAAGCCCGTAATAGGCGTGGATGCGGCAGACTTCAGATTAACCAATATCATCTTAACTGGCGCTTCCATTACCGAGGTTATCGGGTCAGGCGATACCTACACCGTCACCGTCAACACGGGTTCTGGCAATGGCATGATTCGTTTAGACCTGAGCGCAACGGCGACGATTCAAATTGAGGAAGACGGAAGCGCCTTATCTGGTCCCTACGCGGGCGGAGCGAGTTACAGCGTCAGAAAGGGAACCGCGCCCACTGTGCCCGTTTTGCTTTCCCCAGCCGCCAACGCCCTCGTCACTAGCACCCCCACGCTGGATTGGAAAGACTCGGCGGAAGTGATGGCGCTGGCAGCTAATCCCTGGTCGTACGAGGTCAATATCACCTCGGCTGGTGGCTACGACCATACCTTTAACACCGCTGGCAATGCCGACGTGCTTTTGGGATTGGGCGACTCTTCGTTCACCATCCAACCTGCGGATGCCCTGCCCGCCAACACCACCTTCACCTGGAAAGTCCGCGCCTACAATGATGAGAACCAATACAGCGCATGGTCTGCCGCGCGCGCGTTCCGCACAAAGTTGGCAATCCCCGCGCTGACCCTGCCGCTTGATCAGGTTTCGCCTGCGTTGAACAACAAACGCCCGACCTTTGAATGGAATGAGGTTTCTGGCGCGGTTTCCTACACCCTGCTGATCTTGAAGGAGAACCCCGCCACGCACCTCTTTGCGGTGGTCCATACCGGCACAATCAAAGCGCCGCTCCATATCTACACGCCCGCCGTTGATCTGCTGCCGAACACGCCCTACATCTGGAAGGTTAAGGCAAATGGCGTGAACGTGGGCGATTATTCCGAGCCGTTCGATTTTCTTACCAGCCCCAATCCGCCTTTGGTTCCTGTTCTTTTCACTCCGGCAAATGGCGCCATTTTAGATAATACGGTAGAGCAAAAACTCACTTGGAAACCATCGCTCCTCGTTAATACCAGCAACCCAGCTACGTTCTATCCCGCCGCCGTCAGTTACCAAGTGGAATATGCGACCAATAGCGCCTTTGTTGGCGCTGCTTCTGAGGTCGTGACGGGCGATGTTCAACTTGTCCTGCCCGCTGAGACTCTTTTGCCCAACCTCACTTATTTCTGGCGAGTCCGCTCCTGGTCAGAAGCATCAGCAGGCGGAAATCACAGCGTTTGGTCGGCAGCGCGCGCTTTTCGCACCAAGCCGCCTTTAACCCCATTGACCGCGCCTGTGTTGAATCTGCCCGCAGATTTGACAACGCTGAGCAACAAACGCCCGACCTTTGAATGGGGTGAGGTGGTTGGCGCAACATCGTACACCATTCAGGTATTCAGCGGCGCAAAGATCGCGGTAACTGGCGTGGTTAATATTCCAGCGCATACCTACACCCCCAAGGCAGACTTGCTGCCCAACACCATCTACACTTGGCAGGTCAAAGCAAACGGGTTGGTATCCAGCGCCTACTCTACGCAGCGTACCTTCACCACCAGCCTCAACGCCCCCAAAGTCCCGCTGCTTGTTGCTCCGGCTGCCAACGCATTTGTGGATAGCGCCGTGCTGCAAACGCTGGATTGGAATCCCGTGATTGAAGTCAATACGACCAACCCTGTCACCACCTACCCCGCCGCCGCTGGCTACCAGGTTGAGTATTCCACCGACAAAACTTTCTTTACCACCGCGCTGGCTGAAGTCACCGCGCCGGAGTCAGAATACTTCATTGATACGTTCCTGCCGGCAAACGCAATTTTCTACTGGCGGGTGCGCTCCTACAACAACACAGGTCAATACAGCGCGTGGACTGCGGCGCGGATTTTCAAGACCAGGCTGGCGACGCCTGAACTGACTCTGCCCGTAGATTTGGCAGTGTTGGACAACAAACGCCCGACCTTTGAATGGGAAGAAATCCCCGGCGCAACATCGTACACGCTGCTAATCTCGAAGGAAAACCCCAAGACTCACACCTTCACGCTGGTTGCGCACACTGCGACCATTAAAGCCCCTGCCTATGTGTACACCCCAGCGGTTGACCTGCTTGCCAGTACGCCCTACGTTTGGCAGGTGAAGGCAAATGGCGTCAATGCGGGTTTGTATTCCACGCAGTTTTCCTTTACCACTGGCGCCAACCCGCCCAAACCGCCCGTGCAATCCCTGCCCAAGACGGGGACGATCATTCCTGTCAACACAGATGCAACCCTGACCTGGCTCGCGCCTATCCCAGTGTTCAACGCCAACCTTGCGTTGGCGTATCCCGCCGCCGTCAGTTATGATGTGCAGGTTTCGACCAATGCCGCCTTTGCCGACATTAACGAGAATAATAATGTGAAGTTGTTGAATGTTGACACGCTCAACACCACGCTCTCGGCAGTTTTGGCAACGGGAACTGATCCCGATAATGTGGTTCGCCCAGGACGCACCTATTACTGGCGTGTGCGCTCATGGTCTGCGGCGGATCATCACAGTGCATGGTCTGCCGTGCGGGCGCTCAGCGTCAAGTTTGCGGCTCCTGAGTTGGTCGTGGTTACGCCCGTAGACGATAAACTTGTCTTCGACTGGCATTCAGTCAATGGGTTGTGGACCAGTTACACGCTGCAAATACTTAACCCCACAACCAATAGATTGGTGAAGAGTTTTGTTATTCCTGCTCCCACCACAACATACACAATCCCTGTATTGCCTCCGGGCGACTATCTCTGGCAGGTGACTATCAACGGTCTTTACACACCGATCAAGTCGGCGACTCAGGCTTTTAATGTTCCATAACCACCACAAGTAAGATTCAAATAAAAACGCCCCTGAGAAATTCAGGGGCGTTTTTATTTTCAACTTTACCCGCTATAAATCATATTGAGAATCAGTTATGTTCCCAGCCAATCGCCTGCCATCTTTGCCAGCCCGCTTGTGGCTCCCTGCCGCGCCGTGCATTGCGGCAGCGATTCGAGAAACAACTTCCCGTATTGTTTGGTCAATACCCGCCTGTCGAAGATTGCCACAATCCCATGATCTGATGCGCTGCGGATCAGCCGTCCAAATCCCTGGCGAAATTTTAGAATCGATTCGGGCAGATAGTATTCGTTGAATGAATCTTCGTAGAGTTCTGAGCGGGCGGCGATGATCGGGTCGGACGGCACGCCAAACGGAAGTTTGGTGATGACCACCACCGACAGCGCATCCCCTGGCACATCTACGCCTTCCCAGAAGGAGCGTGTGCCAAGCAGCACGGCGCGCTCAGTAGTTTTGAACGATTCAAGCAGGGCGTTGGGCGAAGCGCCTTCGCCTTGTTCAAATACAAAAATATCCTCACGTCCCAGCGCACCCGTGATGGCTTGCGCCGTTTTCTTGAGCGCGGCGTAGGATGTGAACAAGACCAGCATTCGCCCGCCTGTGGCTTTGGCGGTGGAGATGATGGCTTTATCCAGCGCTTGTTGATAGCCTTGCGCGTTGGGTTCGGGGATGTCGTTTGCAACGTAAAGCAGGGTGCTGGATTCGTAATCAAACGGTGAGCCGAGCGCGAGCGTGTCCACTTCATTGGCGGAAAGCGTGTTGCGCAGATAGCGGAACTCGCCATGTGTCGTGAGTGTGGCAGACGCCATGACCACGCTGGCTTTTTCATTCCATAAATGTTTTTCGACCAGCGGACCCACGCGCAAGGGCGCGGCATTTAGTGACAGCCTTTCGCCGCGCGGATTGACCTCGACCCAGTAGATTAATTCATTGGATGGTTTGTGCAACATGCCTGAGGCGGCGGCTTCTGCTTCTGCCATGCGGCGCATGATACCGCTCAGAGTTCCCATCACGTCTTCCACGTTCTCATGCCCGTCCGCGTAAATTTCGCCCAGAATTTTGTAAATTTCATCCAGCGACTTCAAGAGCAAGCCCATCGTTTCGCTGATCTGACTCCACGCGATCTCGACATCGTCCCAGCCTGGCAGGGAACGCGCGGCTGGCGTAATTCTCATTTGCCATGAATAATTGCTGATCGGCTGTCCCTCGCGCTGCCTGGCGATGAAGTCACCCACCATGTTGAAAAATTGTTTGGAAAGCTGCTCCACGCGAAACGCCTGGTCGGTGGCGTGTTTGGCTCTTTGTTGCAGCAGACCAAATTCGGAGGGCTGAATGGTCTGATGGGTCTCGGTCAGCATTCTGCCAAGCACCCCCGCCGATGACCCGCCCAACTCTTTCAGCATTCGATCCAGATCATTTTCAGTCATGCGGAACGAGAGCGCCGATGTGACCGCCGACTCGATGTGGTGCGCTTCGTCCACGATTACATAATCATATTCGGGCAAAACTTTGTTGCCAGTGGAAACGTCCGAAAGCAGCAGCGCGTGATTGACAACCAGCAGGTGCGCGGCTTGCGCGGCTTGTTTGGCGCGATGGAATGCGCACACGCCGCCCATGCGCCCCGCGCAGGCTTCGGTGGTGCAGGTATCGTCTTCCGCCGAAAGCCGCATCCACACTTCACGTTCAATGGGACCCGTCAGGTTGAGTTCGTTGCGGTCGCCGCTGTCGTTGTCTAGCGCCCAAACCATAATCTTGGCAAGCACGCGCATTTCATTGGCATTGGTCGGTCCGTGCGAGCGCATGTATTCCAACTTGCGCGGGCAAAGATAATTACTGCGTCCCTTCATCACGGCGGCGCGCACGTCCAAATTCAACGCGGCGCGTAAATCGGGAATATCCTTTTTGATGAGTTGGTCTTGCAGGTTGATGGTGTTGGTCGAGACCACCACCCGCGTATTATTTTGAACTGCGAACATGGCGGCTGGGACGAGATACGCGAAGGATTTTCCCACGCCCGTCCCTGCCTCGACGATGAGATGGTTGCCGTGCGACAGGGCTTGGGTGACCGCCTTGAGCATATCCACTTGCTGCGGGCGCTGTTCGTAGGCTTCGAAGTATTGCGAGAAGGGACCGCCATACTCCAGCACCGAGGCGATTTCTTCGGGATCGAGCGCGGTGGGTTCTTCGTTTTTCTCAACGGGAGAAAAATCTCTTTTCGCCGCACCCATTGTCGGTTTGGACGCGGAGCGAGTCTGCTTGGGCTGAATCCCAGCTTTCGCCTGCAACTGAAGCGCTTGTTCAAAAACCCAGCCCGCATCCCAATCTACAAAATTACTGAGTTCAACAATTTCCTGCAAAGTATCCAGCGGAAGTTCGCGCGCCATTTCCAGCAGACGCGCGTAACAAGCCTGAGTGACGCGGGCATCATCGAGGGCGCGGTGCGTGGCGGGCAGGGGAATATTCAACTGCTGACCGAGCGAGCCGAGGTTGTAGCGGCTGGCGGTTGGCATCAGCACCGAAGCGAGTTCGTAGGTGTCAATTGTTTGGTGATATGGAAACAGCCCCGCCTTGCGCAGGAAGCCAATATCAAATTTGACGTTGTGTCCGAGGATGGGAGAGTCGCCGACGAAGGCGGTCAGTTCGTGCGCAATGTCGCGCAGGCGCGGCGCTTCACGCACCATGCTGTCGTCAATGCCCGTCAAGCCCGTGATGAAATCGGGGATGTGTTTGCCCGGATTAATGAGCGTGGTGAATTCATTTTCCACGCGGCGACCATTGAACTTGACAGCGGCAATTTCAATGATGGCATCGCGGTTTTCATCAAGCCCGGTGGATTCAATGTCAATGGAAACGATGGATGTCATAGTACGGCGTATCTCGTGACTGCTACACTCAGAATTTGATTTTCACTCGTCAGGTTTGCAAAAAGTTTGGTTGTGGGTGATTCCAGAGTTAGAACAAGTGTACCATGAAAAATGTAGCGGGTTTCTATGCGTTCTCTCGATTTGCCTGATCGAATAAAATAATCAGAAATATCCAAAACAGCAGGCGGAACATTTCAACGGCAAACATAGTGTGACGGGTGACGCCAATCGAATCGGCAAAGAAGCCCACCGCAAGCGTCAGCGCGGCGCTCAAAAAGAGCCACGTTCCCAGCCAAAGCCAGACCGTGAAATTTTTGTTTTTTCTGCGGAAGTGTGAAAAGAGCAAACCTGCCAGCAGAAGAATATCCAGAATAAAAATGAGGTGGGTTTTGGGGTGCAGTACATCGTTGACCGCCACCAGCGCGAGGCGGGCAGGGGTTTGTTGTGAATAAAAATAAGGCTGGATATTTTCGGAGAACATCCCGCCCAGTTCGGCTGTGAATGTCGTTAGTGTGTAGCCAGGGTGTGAGAGGAGAAATTTGGCGTAGGCTCGCGGCGCGTTCTCGATAAACCATGCCAAATATTCAGCGGAGGCAGGGTCGGGCATGCCCAGCCCTTGCAGAAATTCCACGCGGGCGGGGTGCGGCAGCAGCAGGTCGTTGAACACATTTGCCAGTGGAACTTCCCAGCGGCGGCTGAGCATGGCGCTTTGCAACCCAACGACTGTGATTAAAAATATCCCCGCAATCAGGGCAATCAAGTTTTTGTTTTTACGAAAAATGGGAACTGCGAGGAGGAAGGTGGACATGGCAAGCAGCACAACGAGCGTGTAAATATTCGCATCTCTCGTGAATGCCCACAGCGCAAGCGCC
>DYML01000095.1:0-6677 GCA_020721605.1 Anaerolinea thermophila | reverse complement strand
TTCGGTCGTAAATGGCGCTTTGGGGGGGAGAAAAAACGCAATTTGTGATCGGGTTGGGTATGGGTTAAGCCCCTAAAACTTCCGTCAGTTTTTTGATTTGCTCATTGGACAGGGATCGGTTTTTCCCGCCCTGGCGCATGAATTCTTTGAGTTGCTTTATTTTAAGCGCGGCAATCGGTGAAGCGCCCGCGTCTAACTCTGTCTCTTCGGTGGTGAAGACTAAAATTGGTTTTATCTCTGGGATGTTCGCCGCATCCATTTTTTTGGCAAGAAATTTGTGCAGCGTTTTTACTTCATTTTCTGCATCGAGTTCCGGGCGTCCTAAATTTTCCTGTCCAAAGATTCGCATGTAGGCTTGTAAAAATCCGCCGCCTTTCATCTTCCAGCGATTTTTTTCAAAAGTGATTGATCCGCGCTGGTGATACGGCAGCAGGACCCAAACGCCAGAAGGACCCACCAGCAGGTGCGAGACGGGGGAGGAATAATGGTACATATTGAATTCACTGTGCAGCCCCTTTAGACCAGCATCCAGTTTTTCATCGGGGCGGGGTGATCTACCCCAGCGGCTGCCCATGTACATCCCAATCTGGGTCATCATAAATCCAACCACCAGGCTGACAATGGAGTAGATAAAAAGGTCGGGTTTTGAAAATGAGATATACATGCCCAAGCCAAGCACCAGCAGGGCGCCCAGGCTTGTCCATTGCCCAATTTTTCCGTTACGTTCAATGAGTGTTTCGTTTTTGATGATTTTCATATTATTTTTTTACCGCTTGTCTATAAATTACCAAACCAGTTGGACTAAATTATGAGTAAAAACATAATTTCTGGTCTAATACGCATGTCTTATATGCGTGCGGCGCTCCGCAGGCTCTCTTCAATTGCAGATTTCATTGCATCCAGCACTTTTACATCCACCGCATGTTTTGCCACACGGATGGCGTTCTTCATGGCAAAGGCATCAGACCGCCCGTGACCGATAAATACCAGCCCGTTTATGCCCAACAGGGGAGCGGCGCCCTGCTCGCTTGGGTCAAGCATTTTTTTAATTTCACTCAGCGCAGGTTTCACCAGCAGACCGCCTATCTTAACTGAAAGACTGCCGTTTTTGATGATCTCGCGGATTTTATCCGTGATCAACTTGGCAACTGCTTCGGATGATTTTAACATGACATTGCCTGTAAAGCCGTCTGTGACTGCCACGTCCACGCTGCCGCCGATCACTTCCTTGCCTTCCACGTTGCCAAAATAATTCAACTTGGAGGCTTTGAATAACGGCGTGGCGGCTTTCACCAGTTCGTTGCCCTTGCCTTCTTCTTCGCCGTTGGAGACCAAGCCCACTTTCGGGTTTGTCACGCCGCGCACTTTCTCGGCGTAAATACTTCCCAAAATGCCAAATTGCATAAGGTTCTCAGGTTTGCAGTCGGGGTTTGCGCCGATGTCCAGCACGACGCAGGTTCCCGTTGCGGTGGGGAAGATGGGCGCCAGCGCAGGGCGATCCACGCCGCGAATACGCCCCAAACGGAAGAGCGCGTTTGCCATTCCCGCGCCTGTGTTGCCCGCAGTGACAAAAGCATCCGCTTCGCCGTTCTTGACAAGGTTAATGCCAACAGCCATGGAATTCTTCGCGTCTTTGCTGCGGGCTTTTAAGACCAGTTTTTCGCCTTTGTCTTTCATGGTTAACATCTCAGGCGCATGGACTATTTGAATTGAAAGCCCGCTTGTGTTTTGCGTATGTAGCACAGGTTGAATGATGGCTTCATCGCCGACTAAAATGATTTCCACCCCATATTCCCGCGCAGCCAATACAGCGCCTTCCACATCTGGCTTTGGAAAATTATCACTGCCCATCGCATCTACAACGATTCGAACCATTTTTTATTCTCCTGGATGAATTTGCTTGACAAGAAAAGCAAGCCGATTATAATACGACCTGCTTGGCGCTCGCGCTGGTGCTGGAATTGGCAGACAGGCACGCTTGAGGTGCGTGTGCCGTAAGGCGTGGAGGTTCAAGTCCTCTCCAGCGCACAAGCAATGAAAATCCCCGATTTGTTTCGGGGATTTTTCTTTTTTAAACTATGGGATGATTAAACTGCAACAGGTGACGGCGCCCTCGGCTTTTGCCAGTTCATCCACATTAACGGTTTGAATTTTGTATCCGCGCGATTCGAGTTTGGCGCGTGTTTTAGGGAAGGCGCTGGGGAATATAATTTGATTGTTGATCGGCAGGCAATTTGCCGCAAATGGTTCGGAGGGGTCTGTGATAATCCAGTCAAAATCTTTGAAGTGAAAGTTTTCCACCCATTTGGGGTTAATCAGCAGGTTTTTTTGGTCTATTTGGGTTATGGCTGTTTTCAGGTGCAGGCAGTCGCGCAGTTCTACGCCAACGACCTGATACCCATAGTTGTCGAGCAGGTCTTGTATTTGGCGAATGGCGGCATTATTACTGCGGGTGGATATGCCAATATAAATATTTTTGCCAAGTACAAGCACATCACCGCCATCTACTGTGGCTGGCGCGCTGACGTGTACCAACGCGCGGTAGGAAGACAATGCCTGAATGATGGATTCTGTTTCAGGTTTACGCGAATCTGCTCCAGGGCGGGTAATGACTGCCACCTCAGGCAAAATGAAGGCGGTATCTTCCACAAAAACTGAGTCTGGCAAATCTGCTTCGGCAGGCAGTTCGATGATTTGGCATCCGACCGTTGCCAGCGCATGGGTGTATTCTGTGTGCTGCGTGCGCGCAAGGTTTAGGTCTATGGGGGTGCGCTCAATGTGGGTGATCTCGCACTCATTAAATCGCGGGCTGATCTTGCGTGTGATTGCAATTGTCATTTTTTCTTCCCAGGTTGGCGGATTTATTTGAAAATGCTGTAAGACAAGAAAACGCTATTTTATTGCCAAAGGCAATTTGGAAATCAATGGCATGTACATCGTTGTATTTTACATCAAGTACTCTGGTTACTCTTTAGTAATTCCCTGTTTGATGCAAAGCGTGTTATTGCTTTGTACTTCGCAGCGCTTGCGTGCGGCGCGCAATCTCTGTGCAATGGCAGGCTGCTTTGCTCCTCGCTTTTTCTGGAGAACTAAATGACTGCGGCTGAGATAAAATTTGCGATATACTACACTTCCCTCTGAATCTTGTCTGCCTAAACCAAAACGCATGGCGCACAGGACTGACCCTCAAACGATGGTCCAGGTGTAAGTGGAAACGCTTTCATCCCCCGTATTGGAAAGGAGATTAGACTCAAATTTTCTGTGAGGCTGTCTCTTTTTACGGGGCAGCCTTTTTTTTCTCCCTGCCGCCGCTCTTCATACCGCAGCAGGGACAATGGAGAATGAATGCATACTACCCAAAGTTTTTTCAACCGCCTTCTGCCGACTCTGCCCGAAGGCGTCATTAAGAATATTTATATCGGCTTGTATTGGACTGCGGTTTTTGTGGAGGTGAACGGAGAATTTCGCTGTGGTCTTGCTGCCAGCGTTGGTGATGAATCACATCACTACACCACCGATCCGTCTGTGGCTCAGGCGGGGCGTTTGACCGAGATTTCTTCGTCGGAGTTGGCGCAATTTGTTCACTCGCCCATTTTGCCCGAAGTTTCCATTGGGTTGGCAACCATCAACGCTTTGCTGCCGCGCCAACCCCACTTATGGGTGGATTTACACTCCAAGCAAGTCCTTGCCCATTTGGGCGCTCAAAAAAACGTAGTGATGGTGGGGCATTTTCCCTACGTTCCCGAACTGCGCTCTCAGGTGGGCAACCTTTGGGTCTTGGAACAAAACCCGCAGGAGGGCGACCTGCCCGCTTCTGCCGCCGCCGAGATTATTCCTCAAGCCGATGTGCTGGCAATTACCGCCATGACTCTGCTTAACCGCACCTTCGATGACCTGATCGCTCTACGCCGCCCCGGCGTGCCAACCTTGATCGTCGGACCGAGCACCCCGCTTTCGCCTGTCATGTTTGAAATGGGCGCAACCATCCTCTCTGGCGCCATTGTAGAAGACCCCGATGCCGTCCTGCGCGGGTTGTCTCAGGGGGCAAACTTTCACCAACTGCGCCAAATGGGTGTGCGTCTCGTTTCAATGACCACCGAGCCGTCACTTTTAAAGCCCAATTCATCGCCGACAGTTTGATAATACCTTGAAGCGCTCCCTGCTTTTCCTTGTTTTTGCGCTGCTGTTGGTTTTTCTCTCTTCCGCGTTGATCGGGCGTTATCCCACGCCTGGGTTTCTTTCCTTTGAGCGCATCACAACTGACGAACTTGCCCAGCGCCTGCTCTTTAACCTGCGCCTGCCGCGTCTGCTGGCTGCCTTGCTGCTCGGCATGACGCTCTCGGCGGCGGGCATGGTCTTTCAACTCCTGTTTAGCAACCCACTGGTGGAGCCAGGTTTTCTGGGTGTCTCTCAGGGAGCCGCCTTCGGCGCAGCATTTTCAATTGTATTCTTGGGCGGTTCGGCATTTGTCACTCAAACCAGCGCCTCATTTTTTGCGCTGGCAGGCTTGGGAATCTCTTATCTGCTGGCGCATCGCCTGCGTTATGGCGGTTGGGTGCTGCGCCTTGTGCTGGCGGGCATTGCCGTTTCGGCGTTTTTTTCGGCGGGGCTGGGCTTGCTTAAATATCTTGCCGACCCGCTCACGCAACTGCCAGAAATCACCTTTTGGTTGTTGGGCGGGTTGGCAAGCCTAACCTGGACAAAACTTTTAAGTGTGCTGCCGTTGGCGCTGGCGGGGTTGGTGGTGATGTATCTGTTTCGCTGGCGGCTCAACTTATTGGCGCTTGATGAACAAACATCCTTTTCTTTGGGCGTTGCCCCAGGTCGAGAGCGCTGGCTGTTGATTCTCGCTGCGGTGCTGCCCACCGCCGTTCTCATCTCCATCAGCGGCATGGTTGGCTGGGTTGGGCTAATTATGCCGCACATTGCCCGCCGCCTTTTTCGCACCGATGCCCGCTTTAGCCTGCCTGCTTCCATGCTGTTGGGCGGCATCTTCACCATGCTCTGTGATGATCTGGCGCGTACCCTGCTGGCGGGCGAAATTCCACTTGGCATTCTCACCTCGCTTTTTGGCGCAATTATTTTTTTGGTCTTAATGACCTTTCGCTCGTAGCGGAATCGCTCTTAATCATTCTCGTATGACAGACCCCATTCTCTCTTTTCGCAATATTTCCTTTGGCTACCGCACATCTCACCCTATTTTAAAGGACGTAAATTTTGATTTGCGCCCAGGGCGAATTACGGCAATTTTGGGACCCAACGGCGCAGGCAAGACCACCCTTCTTTCTTTAACTTTGGGCTGGCTCTCGGCATGGGCGGGGGAAATTTACCTGATGGGAAAACCTCTTCACGCCATTCCACCCCGTGAGCGCGGATGCCGCATGGCGCTTGTTCCACAGGCAGAGCATACCCCTTTTGAATACACCGTCCTTGAATATGTGTTAATGGGGCGCGCCCCGCACCTGCCGCCATTGGCAATGCCCTCCGCCGCCGATGTTAAAATTGCGCAAACCGCACTAGAGCAGGTAGGGATTGCCGCGTTAATTCATCGCCCTGTTCCGCATCTTTCGGGGGGAGAGCGCCAACTCATGCTTCTCGCCCGCGCCCTCGCCCAACTTTCCCCCTCTTCCCATTTACCGCTTTTCACTTCTCACTTATTACTGCTAGACGAACCCACCGCCCACCTCGACCTGCATAACAAATTTCGCTTAATTCAAATTGTGCGTCAGTTGCGTGATGCGGGCGTTACGCTCTTAATGACCAATCACGAACCGGATGTCGTCCTTGCTGTTGCAGATGACGTACTGCTGATGGAAGGGGGCGTCTCACCGCAATTTGGCACACTCGACGAAGTTTTCACCGCCGCCGCCCTCAGCCGCATTTATAAATTATCCATTCGCCTGGTACAAGTGGATGGACACAAACAGGTCTTGTGGACATGAGCCAACTTTACCTTCTTACCGCCCCGCGCGGCGCGGGCAAAACCACCTTTTGCCGCACCCTCGCTCAGACCGCCCGCGCGGCAGGTTGGGACGTGGCTGGTCTGCTTTCTTCCGCGGTATTTGAAAACGGCATTAAAACCGGCATCTGCGCCCAAAATCTTCGCACGGGTGAATCGCGTTCTCTTGCTGTGTCATCCACCTCCCAGCCTCCGCCCGCTAATGATCAACTGCTTCTCGGCGCTTGGCTTTTTGACCCTGCCAGCATTGCCTGGGGAAATGAGGCGCTCAACACCTGCCTGCCTTGTGATTTATTAATTGTAGACGAACTGGGTCCTCTCGAACTGCTGCGCGGCGAAGGCTGGGTCAATGCCCTCAAAGTTCTACGCCAGCCGACTGCATTGTACAAAATTGGTGTGGTGGTCATTCGCCCCGAACTGGTTACGATTGCTCATTCAAATTTTGCCATCCACGATACTGTTTTGCTAAATTCCATCTCTGCACAGCAACTCTTTTTATGGGTACAAGGATCGCCGCCATGAATCTTCAAACTTTGCTTGAAAAATCAAACCGCCAGCACTCGCACATTTGTCCGCGCCAAATTTTGGGTGTACGCATGGGGCTGGCAGGCATGAAAGCCCTCGGTTTTGAGCAGCCGCCAGAAAAAAAACGGCTGTTTGTCATTACAGAAACAGACGGCTGCTTTGCCGATGGACTCTCTGCTGCAACCGATTGCGC
>DYML01000094.1:11097-13457 GCA_020721605.1 Anaerolinea thermophila | reverse complement strand
CAGGCAACCGTGACCTGCATTTGCTACGGTATAATTTAGCCATGCTTCAACTTGTGCCTCTTCAGCCAGTAGATTACCTTGTCATCGGTCATATTGCCGCAGATATAACCCCGATGGGGCTGCAATTGGGCGGTACGGTCTCTTACGCAGCCTTGACAGCGCAAGCCTTGGGGCTGCGGGTTGGCATTGTCACATCCTCGGCTGCCGATGCGCCCCTAGCGGCTCTGGCGGGAATTCCTATGGTGAACGTGCCAGCCGAACACAGCACCACCTTTGAAAATATCAAAACCGCCAGCGCAAGAAAACAGATCATCCACCACCTTGCCGCGCCAATTTTGCTCGATCACATTCCCCAAAATTGGCGCAGCGCATCCATCGTTCACCTTGCCCCCATTGCAGGCGAATTTGATTCCGACCTGGCTGAAAACATACACGGCTCCCTAATTGGAATTACCCCGCAAGGGTGGCTGCGCACCTGGGATACCAACGGTCAGGTATCTGTTTCGGGTTGGAAAAACAGTGAAAAAGCCCTGCGCCGCGCCGCCGCTGTCATCCTCAGCGAAGAAGATGTGAACCGCAACCTGGAACTGGTTGAAGAGATGGCGCGTCATGCCCGCATTTTATGTTTAACAGAAGGCGCAGCAGGCGCCGTCTTATACTGGAATGGAGACCGCCGCCGCTTTCGCCCGCCATTGATGAACGAAGTAGACGGCACAGGCGCGGGAGATATTTTTGCAACAGCGTTTTTTGTGCGTTTATACCAAACGCGCGACCCTTGGGAATCCGCGCGTTTTGCCACACAACTTGCAGCGCGTTCTGTGACGCGCATTGGCTTAAACGGAATTCCGACTTCACAGGAAATTAACGAATGCATGATGGAGGTTTTATCTTGACAAAAATTTATACATTGGTCAATCAAAAAGGCGGCGTGGGAAAAACCACCACCACCATTAATGTTGCCGCCTACCTGGGGAAATTGGGGCAGCGCGTGCTGGTGGTAGATTTAGACCCCCAAGCCAACGCCACCTCTTGCCTGGGGGTAGATAAACTTAACGTGCTGGGCGGAACTTATGAAGCCTTGCTGGGCGATACAAACCTTGCTTCTTATGTCCTGCTCAACGAGCGGCTTAAACTATCCCTGCTGCCCTCTTCTCCCTCACTGGCGGGCGCAGAAGTGGAACTGGTAGACGAACTGGCGCGTGAAGTTCGTTTGCGCAAAGCCATTGAAAAAATTTCCGATAAATATGATTATGTATTAATTGACTGCCCGCCTTCACTGGGGCTGCTCACCGTAAATGGACTCATGGCTGCCATTAATGGCGTAATTGTTCCCGTGCAATGTGAATACCTTGCGCTGGAAGGATTGGGACAATTGACCCAAACCATAGAACGCGTGCGCTCCCTACTCTTCCCCGAATTAAATGTGCGCGGCGTGGTGCTGACCATGTTCGACAGCCGCACCAACCTTGCCAATGACGTTGTGACCGAAGTAAACAGACATTTTCCCGACCAAGTCTTCAAGAGCGTGATCCCGCGCAGCATTCGCCTGGCAGAAGCGCCCTCATACGGTTTACCCATCTCCGCTTATGCGCCTACTTCCGTTGGCGCAGTGGCATACGAAGCGCTGGCGCGTGAATTACTGGAGAGCGACGGGGTTTTTTAAGCGCACTCCTGAAAGAACAGGCGTGTTGATCAACTTTAAGAGGAACAAGCATGGCTCAACGAACAGGTCTTGGTAAAGGATTAGAATCCCTAATTCCTACAGGCACAAAAAATACGCCGCCGACTGCACCCGCCTCGCATGTGAGCGGCGCGCAACAAGTAGCAGTCCATTTAATTCAACCCAACCCGCGCCAACCGCGCATTCACTTCAAAGAAGAAGACCTGGCAGACCTGGCGGCATCCATTCGTGAGCATGGGGTCATTCAACCATTAATTGTTGCCCCCAAATCAGATGGAACTTTTACCCTAATTGCAGGCGAGCGCCGTTGGCAGGCTTCGCAGCGGGCTGGCTTGTCTACCGTACCCGTCATCACCCGCCAAGCCAACAACCAGGAAATGCTCGAAGTGGCGCTCATTGAAAACGTACAACGCGCCGACCTAAACGCAATGGAAGAAGCCGAAGCCTACCGCCAACTGGTGGAAGAATTTCATCTTTCGCATGAGGCAGTTGCCAATCGTGTGGGCAAAAGCCGCTCCACAATCACAAACACCCTGCGCCTGCTTGAACTTTCCGACAAGATGAAGCAAGCCATTGTAGATGGCATTATCACAGAAGGACATGCGCGCGCCATTCTGGGGCTTCCAAACCAAAAAGCGCGTGATGAGGTTTTTCAAACTGTGGTGAATCTTTCCCTCAA
>DYML01000094.1:0-10997 GCA_020721605.1 Anaerolinea thermophila | reverse complement strand
GGCGAAAGAGAAGCCCTCGAAGCACTCGCGCACGGCAGGCTTGAAAAACAAGACATGCAAGGCAGAACCATTCTGCCAGGGCTGACGGACGCGCACCTGCACATTGAACACTACGCGCTTTCGCTTGCCAAGATCAACTGTGAAACCAAAACAAAAGAAGAATGTCTGCGCCGCGTGGCAGAGCGAGTAAAAAAGACCCAACCAGGTGAATGGGTTTTGGGTCACGGCTGGAATCACAACGAATGGGCAGAGGCAGACCGCCTGCCCACAGCCCCCGAACTGGATGCCGTTTCCCCCAACAACCCCGTATACCTCACCGCCAAATCACTTCATGCCGCCTGGGCAAACACCGCTGCCTTAAATTTGGCAAACATCACCAGGCAAACACCCCACCCCAAAGATGGCATCATTGAACGTGATGCAAACGGGCAGGCAACCGGCGCCCTGCTAGAATCTGCCATGTTGCTCATTGAAAGCACCCTCCCCAAACCATCTCTGGCAGAAATTATCCGCGCCATTGAAGCCGCCCAACCTATTTTATGGAAGATGGGGCTAACCGGCTTTCACGACTTTGACCGCCGTGATTCTTTTATGGCATTGCAACAATTACACGCGCAAGGCAGGCTAAAATTGCGCGTGAACAAAAACATCCCGCTTGACCACCTGCCCCATGCCGCAGAATTGGGGCTGCGCACCGGCTTTGGAGACGACTGGCTTTGGGTGGGCGCAGTTAAAGTTTTTATGGATGGCGCCCTGGGTCCACATACCGCCGCCATGTTTCAACCCTATTTAGACGAGGCTGAAAATCGGGGTATTCTTAACATGGACGGCGAAGAACTTCTTGAACATTGCCGCCGCGCCGCAGAATCTGGCTTAAGCGTATCTGTTCACGCCATTGGCGACCGCGCCAACCATGAAGTGCTAAACGCCTACCAGCAACTTCGTAAATATGAAACCGAAAAAGGATTGCCTCACTTGCGCCACCGCATTGAGCATGTACAAGTTCTGCACGCTCAAGACGCGCCGCGCCTGGCGCAACTAAACGTCATCGCATCCATGCAACCCATTCACGCCTCCTCCGACATGTATGCCGCAGACCGTCTCTGGGGAGAGCGCTCTGCGCTTGCCTACGCCTGGCGCACCCAATTGAATTACGGCGCACACCTCGCCTTTGGCTCAGACGCTCCCGTTGAATCTCCCAACCCATTTTGGGGGTTGCACACCGCAGTCACCCGCCGCCGACCAGACGGCAGCCCCTCGGCAGAGGGTTGGTACCCCGAACAAAAATTGACCCTCATAGAGGCATTATCTGCCTACACCCTCGGCGCCGCATACGCCGCCAACGCCGAACAGCGACTTGGAAAACTTGCCAAAAATTTCCTCGCAGATTTAATTGTGCTGGAACAGGATATTTATTCCATTCACCCCAACGACTTATTAACCATGACAGCCAGCGCAGTCATGATTAATGGCGAATGGGTATTACAATAAAATTGAGTAGCCTATGTCCCAAACTGTGCCAAAACTTAGACCCGAAATGCTCATCCCGCGCATGGGTGAATACATTGTTCAAAAAGGGTTGATCACAGAAGATCAATTGCGAATTGCGCTTGCCTACCAACAAGAACAAATAGAAAAGGGCGGGCATTATCTGCTTGGGCAAGCACTGGTTGATTTGAACCTGCTGGACAACGACACCCTCAACCAGGTGGTGACAGAGCAAATTATTCAATTGCGCACCGCATTGCAGTCATCCAACCACAACCTGGAACTGCGCGTAAAAGAACGCACCGCCGAGTTGAACGAAGCCCTGCAAAGGCTTTCAGAATTAAACCAAATGAAAGCCAATTTTGTGGCAAACATCTCCCACGAACTGCGCACCCCTTTGACGCATGTTAAAGGGTACCTTGAGTTGATGATTACAGAATCACTGGGCAAAATTTCAGAAGATCAGCGCCACGCCTTGCAAGTTACCCAGCGCGCCACGACAAAACTCGAAAACATTATTGACGACCTGATTATGTTCTCACTTGCCTCACGGGGAGAAATGAGCATGAGACTGGACAAAGTAGACATCCGCCGTGTCGTGACCCTGGCGGCAAAATCTGCCTTGGGCAAAGCAGAAGAACGCGGCGTACAAGTTCTGGTCTCAGCGCACGAACACATCCCCGCAGTTCAGGCGGATTCCGAAAAAATAGGCTGGGTGATTAATCAATTTCTCGACAACGGCATCAAATTTACCCCCTCCGGCGGCAGCGTAGTAATCACCGTTAAAGAAGAAGGGCATAATCTTGTTCTTATCTCTATAACGGATACCGGCATTGGCATTCCCGCCAACCGTTTGAAAGAAATTTTTGAGCCGTTTCATCAACTGGACGGTTCTGCCACCCGTCATTATGGCGGCACAGGCTTGGGGCTTTCTCTTGTTCGTCAAATTGTAGAGGCGCACGGCTCATTGTTAGACGTACAATCGGTTGAAGGCAAAGGCACCACCTTTAAATTCCCGCTGCTGGCAGTCAGAGATTAATATGGATCAGCAAACGCTTTCGTTCCTGCATGTAGTTTTTCAAAAAGTTCAACGCCAGCAGGACTGGAGAGCGGCGCTCGACATCTTATTTGTATCTCTGCGTGAATCTTTTGTCTTTGACAACGTAGCCATCTACCTTAAAGAACCGCAGGCAGAAGGGCTGGATGTGGTTTACGCCCGTGCCGTCGGGCGCGGAAAGACAGCCGAAGCCGACGCAGTTTGGGGGCAGCATATTGCAAGTGAAGCGCTTGAAAAGGGAGAGATGGTTTTGAGCGAACCCAAACCCCTGCCTGGCGAAAATGGGCGGCTGGATTTGGTCTACTTGTTGGCATTCCCGCTCTATATCGGCTCCAAGTTGAGCGGCGCCCTGGTATTCGTCCGCTTTGGTGGTCCGGCATATTCTCAATTGCATATTCAAACTGCATCGTTACAGGCATTTTGGTCTGCCGCGCTCATTGAACGCCGCGACCTGCAAGAAGCGCGCGCCGAATTAGACTCTGTTCAACGGCAAATGCGTTTGCAAGATGATTTCGTCTCCACCATCTCGCACGAACTCCGCACCCCGCTTGGTTTTATTAAAGGCTACAGCACCAGCCTGCTGCGTGAAGACACCGTTTGGGACAGGGCGACCCAGCGCGAGTTTCTCAACATCATTGATGAAGAAGCCGACCGTCTGACTCGTTTGATTGAAGATATGCTTGAATCTGCCCGCCTGCAAAGCAAGACTCTCCAATTTAAATTTTCCCCCGTAAGAATTGACGCGCTGATTCGTGACGTGGCAACCCGCATCAACATTCATCAACCTCATTTGAAAATCACCTTTGATTTTCAAATTCTACCTCCCCTTTACGGCGACGGTACGCGCCTGTCACAAGTTTTTGAAAATCTTTTTAGCAACGCAATCAAATATGCCCCCAACTCAGAAGTGGTTATTTCCATCTCCGCCACGCTGAATAAAATTCGCATCGCCTTTGCCGATAAGGGCGAAGGCATTTCGCAAGATTATCTACCTTTCATCTTTGAACGCTTCTACCGTGTGCCGGGCGAGCGCACCGTAACTGGCACCGGGCTTGGCTTGTATATTTGCAAGCAAATTATTATGGCACATCATGGTAATATTTGGGTAGAGTCAATATTGGGAGAAGGCACAACTTTTATTATCGAACTGCCTGTGAACCCGCTGTTCTAACCATTTTTGATCTTTTGTTATTCCTCTCAAGGAGGTCGTTATGTCCAAGCGTATTTTGATCGTAGATGATGAGCCTCGCTATTTACGCCTTTTGGAAGCCAACTTGCGCACAGAAGGGTATGAAGTGACCACCGCTCAAGATGGCTTACAGGCGCTGGACGCATTCTCATTACAGCCAATAGACCTGATCTTACTGGACGTAATGATGCCCCGCTTGGATGGCTTTGGCGTTTGCCAGCGCCTGCGTGAATTTTCCAATGTCCCCATCGTCATTCTCACCGCGCGCGGAGAAGAACAAGACCGCGTGCGCGGGCTTGACCTCGGCGCAGACGACTATTTGGTAAAGCCATTTTCCGCCACCGAACTCTTGGCGCGTGTGCGGGCAGTTTTACGCCGCGCACATGCCCCAGTTGAAATTACAGGTCAGGCACGATTCTTTGTTCACGGCGACCTCAAAATTGACTTTGCCCGCGCCGAAGTCTGGCGCGGCGAAGACTCCATTTCACTCTCCGCCACCGAATACCGCCTCCTGCTTCAATTCACACATCATATCGGCAAAATTCTCACCTCAGAAGATTTACTCACCAGCGTTTGGGGCGCAGAATATAAAAACGACAAAGAGATTTTATGGGTCAGCATTGCCCGCCTGCGTCAAAAATTGGAAGAAGACGCCCACGCCCCGCATCACATTGTCACACGCTCCGGGCTGGGGTATCTTATGCCGCCCATTGAATTGTGATTTTGATTCGCGCCGCAGGAATTTGAGTTATGCCTGAAAAAAAAATCCTTATTATTGACGCCGACGTTGCCAGCCGTAATTTTGTTGCGCGTAATCTCCTTGACCAAAAATATGAAGTCATTCAGGCAGGCTCTGGCAAAGAGGGGCTAATTTCTGCCTGGCGAGACAGACCCGACCTGATGGTAATAGACCCATCCATCACCGACATTAGCGGAGAGGAACTTGCCAAAAAACTAAAGGCAGACACACGCACTGCCAACGTGCCTTTAATTGCCCTCAGCAGCGACTTAAACATGGCGCGCATTAAATCCTGCACCGACGCAGGGTTTGGCGAATATATTACCAAGTCTGGTCAGGCGGTATCTTTGCTTAACGATGCCGTAAAGCGCCTTTTGGGTCTTGCGGGTCTAACCAATAAAAATGGCGGCTTATTAATAGTTTTTTTGAGCGCAAAGGGCGGAACAGGCGCGTCATCCATCTGTGCCAACATCGCCATGAATATTGCGCAGCATCAACCAGAGGCGCGCGTCATTGTGCTGGATATGGTTCTGCCCATTGGCTCCATAGCCTCCATTGTAGGGTATCAAGGGCAGCAAAATATTGTCTCTATTGCCGAAATGCCCCCCACAGAAACCACCCCTGAGTTTTTTTCCACCCAATTAGAAGAATTAAAATTATGGCGATTTCGCCTGGTTGCAGGCTCTCCAGACCCCGAAAGCAGCAACCGTATCAACGCAGGGCGCATTAGCGATATTGTCTCTTCCTTAAAAGAATCTTACGACTATGTGCTGGTGGATATTGGGCGTTCCCTTTCGCGCATTACACTGCCGCTGATACAATACGCAGACCTAAACGCGCTCATCGTCAGCACCGATGTAAGCACAGCCTCTATATCTAAAACTGTTTTGGAATATATGAAAAACAGGGGCGTGAGCGCCAGATCAATTTTTACAATACTAAACCGCGCTGTGGGCTTGGAAGGCTTGAGCAAGGCTGAAGCCGAAAAACTGCTTGAGTCTCCCATTCAAGTTACCGTGCCTTATCTCAGCAGCAACATGGGCTTTGCCAATAGCCACCATCAGCCATTCACCTTAAAATTTCCAAAAGACACCGCCTCCTTTGTTTTTCAAGAGGCAGCAAAAGAAATGTCCACTCTGGCTCGTAGTTTACGGGCAGAATAATACTATCGGCTTTCGGCAGGGGTTTGGGCTGGCAGTCATAAAGGAATACGATAATGACCGTTGAATATGATGAAAAAGGAAAATTTTATACCGACATTGTAAAAAAACTGCCCGTCTCGGTGGTCGTTCAAACCACCACTCATTTGGTGCGCGGCTTGCTGCACGTCCGCGAAGGGGAAAGGCTAAAGAATGAACTTGAGCGTACCGAAACATTCCTGGCGATCACCGACGCTTCTCTCTACGGCGCCGATGATAAAATTTTATTCACCGTGCCATTTATCGCAATTCAACGCTCACAAATTATTTGGATTATGCCCGTTAATAGCAAAGACGATAATCAAAAGGATTTATCTGAATGAACCCACTTAATGCAGCAGCCCCTGGCAGACTGACAAGCCAGGACCTTATTCGGCTGAAAAAATATCTTGCCGACAACCTCATGCGCGCCCTTGAGACGGAAGCAATTTCCGTAGAGCAGCGCGATAGTTTTATAAAACAAAACATCATCCATGTTTACAAACAGACCCAATTGAACCTGCCCGAAGACCTGCGCAAGCAAATATTTGACCAGGTACTAAACGACCTGCTTGGATTTGGACCCATTCAGCCGCTACTTGACGATGAAGATGTTTCAGAAATTATGGTCAATGGTCCCAAAAAAGTATTTGTTGAGAAGAAGGGCAAACTTGCCAAATCCAATGTCACCTTTGATGACGACGACCACGTCTTACGCATCATTGACCGAATTATCCTGCCGCTTGGTCGCCATGTAGACGAAGACTCCCCCACTGTGGATGCCCGCCTGCCCGACGGATCGCGCGTTAACGCAGTGGTGCGCCCCGTCTCAATTGACGGTCCTTCCATCACCATCCGCAAATTTCGCAAAGACAAACTTCAGGTCGAAGACCTGATCAATTTCGGCTCCATTACAAGACCCATGGCAGACTTTTTACAAGCCTGCGTCAAAGCGCGGTTTAATATCATCATCTCTGGCGGAACAGGCTCCGGCAAAACCACGCTTCTAAATGTGATGTCGGGCTTTATTCCCGAAAATGAGCGCATTATCACCATTGAAGATGCCGCCGAATTACAGCTTCAACAAGACCATGTCATGCGCATGGAAACAAAAGCCGCCAACGCCGATGGGCTTCACGCCGTGACCATTCGTGAACTGGTTAAAAACTCCCTGCGTATGCGCCCCGACCGAATTGTGGTGGGCGAGGTGCGCGGCGGCGAAGCGCTGGACATGCTGCAAGCCATGAACACCGGTCACGACGGCTCATTGACAACGGTTCACTCCAACACACCGCGTGACGCCATCTCCCGCATTGAAACGCTTGTCTTAATGGCAGGCATGGATCTGCCGCTTAAAGTAGTGCGCCAGCAAGTCTCCTCCGCGGTAGACTTAATCATCCAACAATCGCGTTTGAAAGACGGGCAGCGCAAAGTGACCTATGTGACCGAAGTGGCAGGCATGGAAGGCGATGTCATTGTCTTAACCGACATCTTTAAATATGTTCAGTCGGGCGTTACCCCAGACGGGAAAATATTAGGCGAGGTCAACGCCACGGGAATTCGACCCAACTTCACGCCGCGCCTTGAGGCAGCCGGGTTCAAATTGAGCGCGGATGTCTTTGCTCCAAAATCATCCCCCAATTCACACTCGCGGCGTTGATACACTCTGCTATAATTAAAATATTCACCCCATTCGAGGAAACATGAACAACGCCCAAATCACCATACGAGAAAAAAAACTTGGCTTGCTGATTCGTGATGCGCGCATGGCGGAACGCCGCAGCATAAAAGAATGCGCCGATGCAGTTGGAGTTAAGCCGGGCTTGTTTCGCGCTTACGAAGAAGGACGCCGCGCCCCCTCTCTGCCAGAGCTGGAAACTCTTGTGTTTTATCTCAAACTTCCTATCAGCCAATTTTGGGGCAAAGAAATCCGCTCTGACTTGGAAATGATCGAAGCGTTGGATACGGCGCGCCTTATTTCTTTGCGGCAGCGAATGATCGGCGCGCTTTTAAGGCAGGAACGCAACAAAGTAAACATGTCTATTCGTCACCTTGCCACCGAAACCGGAATTTCACAAGCCAGCCTGAAAGCATACGAACTGGGCGAGCGCCCCATTCCCTTGCCAGAATTGGAAAGCCTGCTTTCTCTTATGGGCAGCCGCATTGAAACCTTCTTTGATCAAAATGGACCTGTCGGGCAGTGGATGACCAGCCAGCGCGCCATTCAAAAATTCCTTGAACTGCCAGAAGACATGCAGAACTTTGTCTGCCAGCCGGTCAATCGCCCTTATATTGAACTGGCAATCAAACTCAGCGACCTCTCCCGCGAAAAATTACGCGCAGTGGCTGAAGGTCTACTGGATATTACCCTCTAAAACTTCCTCCCAAAAATAAAGTGACAGTCACTGTACAGGTGGCTGTCACTTTAATAAATTCCACTGGAAAAAACATGAACACTTCTCCCACCCAACTTGCCGAACAAGGCAAACAGGCTTTTATGAACAAATTGTTTGTCGAAGCAGCCGACCTGTTTGGGCAAGCCGCTGAAGGCTACGCCCAAGACCAAGATGGCTTGATGTCTGCTGAAATGCGCAACAACATGAGCGTCGCTTTGTTGCAGGCAGCCAAGCCGCAAGAATCCTTCCACGCCGCGCAAGATACAGACCAGGTCTTTGCTGCCGCAAATGACAGGAAACGTCAGGGCTTGGCGCTTGGAAATCAAGCCGCCGCACTTGAAGCCCTTCATCGTTACCCTGAAGCCATCGAAAAATATGACCTTGCCGCCCAATTATTTAACGAGGTTGGCGAAGGAGATTTGCGCGCGCTGGTAATGAAGTCTTCTGCTGCCATAAAACTAAAAACAGGCAAGGTGACTGATTCCGCATTTAAAATGATGGGGTCGCTGGAAGCAAAAGATCACCCCAGTTTTTTTGAACGTATTTTACGTTTTTTTCTACGCCTCATTAAATGATTAATAGCCGATCACAGGTTCGCCGCGTGGTGAATCGAGATCATCACCAGATCGCGAATCTTGTTTTTCACGAATTTAGCAGCCATCGCCATTTGGACTGGTACTCTCCGCTTGATTGGATTGGTACACCCAATTACTGGGCGCATGAAGCAAATGGAAAAATTACCGCCGCACTGGCTTGCCCCGAAGACCCCCCGCACATTGCCTGGATTCGATTTTTTGGACATTCTCAAGACCTGCCCGCCGCACATGCCTGGCATTCCCTGTGGCAATCTGCCCTTGCCGACCTGAACTGCACAAATACACAAACCCATGTTGCATCCATTATTACAAAACAATGGTTTCAACCCCTTTTGCTCTCCAGCGGCTTTCAATTAAAACAAAATATTGTCCTGCTTGAGTTAAAAAAGGAAATGATTCGCTCATTTCCTGTGCCTGCTGCAATTCAAATTCGCCCAATGCAAGACGCCGACCTGCCTCTCGTAGCCCAATTAGACCTGGCAGCCTTTGGGCAATTTTGGCACAACACACAAAGCACACTTCAACGCGCGCGTTCACAGTGCGCCAGCGCCACGGTTGCCGAAGATCATTCGGGACTGATCGGCTATCAATTGAGTACCCAAACCCCATTTGGCGCACACCTTGCGCGGCTGGCAGTCAACCCCCAACATCAGGGCAGGGGCATTGGGTCTGCTTTAATTAGCCATCTCATACAGACGTTGGGCGTGCATCAACTGGAGAGGCTTTCGGTCAATACACAGTCAGACAACAGCGCCTCTTTGGCGCTTTATAAAAAACTGGGTTTTATGCGCACGGGCGAAGAATTGCCCGTTTTTGTTTACTCCATAGGTGGCTGATGGATGAAATTACCTTCCCCTCGCGCATTCTACGCAAGTTTGTACAAATCCTCGCCGAAGACATAGGGCTTGAATCGTTTTCGGCAATGCTCTTAAAATCAGAATCCCCTGCTGGCTGGTCAGCGCCGACACAATTCAAGACGCTGGACGATGCGCAGTCTGCCCAGGCGTATGCCTATTTGCAATCTGCTTTGCGTACCTTTTACGGGCGCGGCGCGCGCGGCATTTTACTGCGTGTTGGCTCCCGATTGTGGCATGATGTATTGGAAGATTCAACCTTCCGCCTGAAGGCGCAGGCAGCCTTAATTCGCGTACTGCCCAAATCTATGCGGCGCAAACTCATCCTCGACTTGTTGGCGCGTACCCTGAGCGCCGTGCCAGGCAACATCACTGTTCACACGCTCGACCTGGATTTGCTGGTCGTTGACCAGACATCGCCTGCCACCCTGCACCAATCGGAAAATAGCCCAATTTGCTTTGTAACTTTGGGCATGATCCGCGAATGTTTATACTGGGCAGATGGGCAGGAACACGATATTGAAGAACGCGCCTGCCGCGCATTGGGGGCGCATCAATGTGAATTCAAAATTGTCATTGGAGGCTAAAATGAAACACTACGAAATGAACTGGAAAGCCGGCGATAACCTTGACATCTTTGCCCAGGCATGGGAACCCGTCATGCTGCAGCCCAAAGCTGTGGTCTGCCTTGTGCATGGGCTTGGCGAACACACCTCACGTTATCAGCATGTTGCCGAAGCATTGGGCAAACACGGCTACATTCTCTTTGGCGCAGATTTGCGCGGACATGGGCGCTCCGGCGGCGCGCGTGGGCATATTACCTCCATTGAAGATTTTATGCAGGATATTGATGTCTTGCTGGAGCAGGCGCGCGCTCATTACCCAAACTTCCCCGTCATCTTATATGGTCATAGCCTTGGCGGTATTCAGGTTTTATATTATGGCTTGACCCGCAAACCAAAAATCAAAGGCGTCATTGCCACCAGTTCCGGCTTGCATACCGCTTTGGAACAGCAAAAGATGAAAATACTGCTCGCAAAAATACTGGGCGCATTGATTCCCTCCACATCTCTCGCCAGCGGGCTGGACCCAAAAACCATCTCGCGTGATGAAAAAGTGGTGCAGGCATACATGAACGACCCGCTGGTACACGATAAAATTTCGCTTGGCTTTGGCAAAATTATGATCGGCATCACCGATTGGACTTTAACCCACGCGGGCGAATTTTCGCTCCCCTTGCTGCTTTTGCACGGCAAGGAAGACGTTCTTGCTTTTCCTTCCAGCAGTATCGAATTTGCCGCGCCCCTCAAGGAAAAATGCACCCTCGTTTTATGGGACGATGCCTTTCACGAACTGCATAACGAACCAGAGCAGGAAGACGTGTTCAAAACCATGACGCTGTGGATGGATGCCCGCCTGCGGGAATAAAAATAAGAGCCTTCTAACCCTTTACTAGACAAATCCATTTCGGCGTGGCACAATTCGCACCCTACATATTTA
>DYML01000093.1 GCA_020721605.1 Anaerolinea thermophila | reverse complement strand
CGGTTTGGGCAGATTCGGCTTGGGGTGTTTCCAGTCCGCTCAACCAGTCGGGAGTGGATTCGGTTTGGGCAGATTCGGCTTGGGGTGTTTCCAGTCCGCTCAACCAGTCGGGAGTAGATTCGGTTTGGGCGGATTCGGCAGATTTTGAATTGTCCAATAGCCAGTCGGGAATATCTATGGATTGTGCTGGTTGATTGGTTTTTGAATTGTCCATTAGCCAATCGGGAATATCTACGGGTTGCGCTGGCTGGGTTTGTGGGGGAGTGACCTGCGCTTGGGCGACGGGTTCCTGCCCTTTGAGCCAATCGGGAATTTCGGCAGGGGTCAATTCATTGACGACAGGCTCTTCATCAAAGAATGAGGTGGGTTGTTCGGCGGTGTTGGATTCGCCCCAGCCCGCATCACGCAGAAAATCTGGAATTTGGTGGCTGGTTTCAGAAGAGTTTTGTGTGTGGGTTGAGGTAGATGGGTTTGTGGCAAATGGATCAGAAACTTCCTCGTTTTTGAGCCAATCGGGTTCCAGGGAAGCGCTGCTTGCTTCAGACGTTAAGGCGGCGCTTCCAAGTGCGAGCGATGCGCTCCAATTTTGATCTGTGTCAGGTTCTTCTTTATATTCAAGCCTTTCCAGGTTGATGGCGGCATCGGCAACTTCGTTGGACTGAAAGACAGAACCTTTTGCAAACGTGGCGTACGGGTCTAGTTCTGCCACGCGCATTCGATAGACTTGCGTGCTTTCCACTGCGCTGGCTGTGGCGGGTAAAAGGTCTACCATGATTCGATTTGCGTCAAAAGAAAAGGTGTAACGCTTTAGTAATTGGGCGCACATGTCCGAGGCGTTGGCTTTTTGTCCGCCCTGAAAATAAGCGCGTGCCAGTAACGCTTGCATATCAGCCCGCTCTGGGTCTTGTTCAAGTACCGCGCGAATTTCTGCAATGGCTTGCGCATATAATTCGCCTTGCACATACATTCGCGCCAGAGCGCCGCGCGTCATGCGAATTTTAGGCGGTTCCATGCCGTCACGGCGACCGTATAATCTTTGCAGTTCGCCTTGAATTGCGGTATTGGAAGGCTGAGATTCAAAGGCGCGTTCCATGTGCCAGATGGCGTCATCCAGTTTGTTTTGTTCATCATTGATAATGCTCATGCCAACATGCGAAACAAAATCGTCTGGCGCTGACATTAGGACGCGCCCAAAAATATCCACCGCTTCGGCGTAGCGTTTTAATTCAAGATGCGCCTTGCCCAGCAGGCGGTAGGTTGCAAGATGTTTGGGGAAACTTTTTAATATGTGGCGGCAATGCGCAATTGCTTCATTTGTTTGTCCTTGATCAATGAGGCTTTCGATTTCACGGTTGTAAATTCTCAAAGAAACTTTTGCCATTGCCGTTTTCCTATTATTTATGTCTGATTCTTAATTAATTTATAAGACTATACGCTATTTTACTCGTAAAATAGCGGGAGCGGCGGTACAAATTCATCGCTAAACGCATACGCCGACAGTACATTTGTACGCGCTTCGACCAATTTTGCCTGATCGTTTGCGTGGATTTCAAATAATGGCTCGCGCGCCTCAACTTTGTCCCCAACTTTTTTGTGGATTAAGAAGCCGACGGCGTGATCAATGGGATCGCCTTTTTTGGCGCGTCCCGCTCCCAGCGCCACCGAAGCCTCTCCCACGATCCTGGCGTGAACCTGTGAGATGAATCCGCTGCGAGGGGCATGGACCACTTCCACATATTTTGCGCGCGCGTATTTCGACATATCGTCTACGTAGGAGACATCGCCGCCCTGCGCTTCCACCAACACGCGTAGTTTTTCAAGCGCGCTGCCGTCTTCGATGGATTTCTGCGCCATAGATCGCCCTTCATCTAAACTTTTTGCGCGTAGACCTAAAACCAGCATGTGCGCCGAGAGATGCAGGCAATGTTCGTAATAATCTTTGGGGGCGCGTCCGCGCAAAAGTTCGATGGCTTCGATCATTTCGAGGGCGTTGCCCACAGCCGACCCCAAAGGCTGATTCATGTCTGAAAGCAAGGCAACGGTTTTGCGTCCTGCCAGGCGACCAATATCCACCATTAATTCGCCGAGTTCGCGGGCTTCCTCCAGTGTTTGCATGAATGCGCCGAGTCCGGTTTTCACATCCAAAACAATGGCTTGCGCGCCCGATGCAATTTTTTTGCTCATAATGGAAGAGGCGATCAACGGCATGGATTGCACGGTTCCCGTCACATCGCGCAGGGCGTACATTTTTCCATCGGCTGGCGCGAGGTCGAGGGATTGACCGGTGAGGACGATGCCTTTTTCTTTGAGTTGTTGCTTGAATTCATCGGTGGTCAAATCCACGCGGTAGCCGGGGATGGATTCCAGTTTGTCGAGCGTGCCGCCGCTGAATCCGAGTCCGCGCCCTGACATTTTCCCGACGGGCAATCCGCAAGCCGCGACCATCGGCATGACCGAGATGCTGGTTTTATCTCCCACGCCGCCAGAGGAGTGTTTATCCACGGCGATGTCCACTACTTTAGAAAGGTCGAGCACCTGCCCGGTATGCGCCATGGCGAGGGTCAGGTCGGCGGTTTCTTGCGGTGTCATGCCGTTTAATAAAATTGCCATTGCAAAGGCGGATGCCTGATAATCTGGAATTTCCCCGTTGGTAAATCCCTGGATGAAGAATTCAATCTCCTGCGAAGTTAATTCCTGCTGATCACGTTTTTTGATGATGATGTCTACCGCACGCATTTAAATCTCCTTGTCTGGATGCTATTTTATCGCAGAAAGTGCGGGAAAGGATGAGGGATGAAGGATGAGGGATGAAAAAAGACCGTGAAAGTTTTGTTCTCACGGTCTCACTTTTTACTTCTCACTTTTTACTTTTTACTTCTCACTTTTTGACGAGTTTCTGCCCCTCTTTGCTGTCTTGCACCACCCAGCCTAGCGCGGAGATTTGATCGCGCAATCTGTCTGATGCGGCGAAGTCTTTTTGGGCGCGGGCGGTTTTTCGTTCTTCGAGCAGAGCCAGAACTTCGGGCGCGGGTGCGTCCTCTTCCGTTTCAACTTTTGACGCGTTGATTACCATTTCCCAAACATCGGGGCGAATCCCATGCTCAATGGGGGAGGGCGGCGAAAATTGCCCCAATTCGCCAAGCGGAAATTTTACGCCTGCGGGGTGAATATCCATGCCGTTTGATTTCAATACCGAGACTGAACTGACGCCGCTCACTTCGCAAGTCCCTGTTTCAAAATCTAAAATGACGCCGGAGTGTTCGTCCAGCCCGACGATGATATTGTCTGGCGGCAGCAGACTGCGCCACTGTTCAAAGCGTTCCATGCCAAAGAAACAGCGGCTGGTATCCAGATCAATGCCGCCGTCGGCGTTGTTCCAGTGTGGGACGAAGGACAGGTTCATGCCGTAGTCTGCGAACAGGTCGAGTCCGCGTTTGGTGTGGACATCCTCGCCGACTTTGTACACTTCGTAAACGGGCAACGCCCACGCGCCGATGGAAATGGTGGCGGCAGATGCAAAAATCAAAGTTGCGCCCATTCTGTGACGCGCGCGGATAATATCCCATGCCAGCGTGCCTTGCAATTGACGCACCGCGTAGCTGGGACTGCCCGGTCCCATAAAGATGATGTTGGCACTGAGCAGTGGTTTTAAAACTTCGAGATTGTCCGGGCTGAATTCAGTCCCTTTTTTGCGGGCAGGGATAATGTCAATCGTCGGTTTGTAATTTTGCAGGCGCACCTGTAGAAATTCCGCCACGCGCCCAGCGACCTGAAAGGAATTTAACTCAAAGCCGGCTGTGGTCTCCAGCACGGCAACCCGCAATGGGTCAGAGATGAGGCGGGCTAGTGACTCAAAAATGCGCCCGCCCGCGAGGGAGGTTTCACCTGAGCCAAGAAATGCAATGCGTCCAATCGTCATATTATCTCGCTTTGATCTGGTCTATTACGTCTAAAAAGGTTTCTTCGTCAGGGATGTCGGTCATGTTGGCGCCAAAGTGCATGTAGCGGATTTTCCCTTCGGTATCTACCACGCAGTTGAGCGGCATTCGCCCCAGTTTGAAAAGATTGACTTCCTGCCGGTACAAGCGCGGCACGCTGGCTTTGGGGTCAGACAGCCCAATATAGGGGATGTTTTCTTTTTTCCAATGCGCCTGAAATGCGCTTGGGCTGTCGGTTCCGATTGCCAAAATTTCTGCGCCGCGTGCTGCAAATTCGGCGTAGTGGTCTCTCATGCGCGCCAACTGCGCGCGGCAATACGGTCACATGAATCCGCGCAGAAAAGTAAGCACAATTGGTTTGCTTCCGCGAAAATCCGAAAGGCGGACGGTGTTTCCGTTGATGTCGGTCAGTTCAAAGTCGGGGGCGGGTTCGCCGGGGGTGAGGATTTCGGGGTTCATGTTCATGGCTCCAAATAAGTTGTAACTTCTTTCATAAATTCGTCGGGACATTCTTCCTGCGGTACATGCCCGCAACTTGGAATGAGACTGAGTTGTGCGTTTGGAATTTCAGCGCTGATGGCTTCAAAATACCACGAGCGGATTAGCCGGTCTTCCGCGCCAGCCACGATGAAAACCGGCACGCTCAATTGCGGCAGCAGCGGACGCAGTTCGGGGTAGGCGGGCGCGAAGGTCAATTCGTAAAATGCGCGATCCCAATTTTGGATTTTGAAAATTTTGAGCGGTTCTCGTTTGATTTCTTCGGTGAGTTTGGTCTGGTCGAACCATTCGCGCTCGATGGTTTGCGGCAGGGATTCTTGATAGTCGCGCATCATCAACTGACCGATGTGCCGCATTTGTGGAGTCCACATCAGCGGCAATGCCCACGCGGGAAATTGCGGACCGCGTCCGCCGCCCACACCTGGATCAACCAAAATGAGCGAATCCACTCTTTGAGGATATTCCAAGCCAAATGCCACAGCCAACCCGCCGCCCGCTGAGTTGCCGACCAAAACGGCTTTTTCAATTTTTAGTGCGTCCATCAATCCGCGCAGAAGTTCGATGTTGGCTTTCATTCCGTACGGATTTTTATCCCAGTTTTCAGGCATGGGGCGTTCGGTCAGCCCGAAGGCGGGGCGGTCGTAGGCGATCACTCGTCCGCGTTGTGCAAAGTCGTCCATCACCTCGCGCCATGAATAGACGCTTGCGCCAAATCCATGCAGGAGGATAAAGGTCGTTTCGCCCGCGCCCATTTCTTTGTAGTGAATGCTGATATTGTCCACTTCAATGAACTTGCTGTCGGGTTCGGCAAAATCTTTTTCAGTGACCATCCCTTCCAGCGCAGAGACGGGAACAAGCAGAGGAACGATGACAGTTGCAAGGCAGGCGAAGGCGAGAAAAATAAAAACAAATTTTTGCAGACGCTTCATTTTTATTGTTGTTCGAGTCCCTTCAAAAACTCAACGGTTGCGGCTGTGATTTGTGCCCACTGTTCTTCGGCAGAAATGGTTGCCGCGTTGTCGCCGGGCTGAAATCCGTATGAACCGAACTGCGCGTGATTACCGCCTTCGATCACCACATATTTTGTGTTTGCGGGCATCAGGGCTTTGGTCTCGTCGAATTTTTCCATGCCTGCCATGTCTTTTGTGCCATAAATTGAAAGCGTTTTGATGTCTGCATTTTTGAGCGAATCATCGGCGGGGTAGGACGCAAAAAATACAAGTCCATCCAATTGATCGAGATGATCTTTGGCAAAGACCGAAGCCGCAACGCCGCCGAGGGAATGTCCGCTGACTGCCCAATGTTTTATTTCAGGGTGCTGAGTCAAGACCGGCGCGGCAGCGTTGATGTCAAAGAAAGCCAGGTTCAACGACACAGGCACGAGCGCGACAAAATATCCCTGCTCGGCGATCATCCGCAAGACCGGCGCGTAGGCGCGATAGTCCACCCTGCCGCCCGGGTAAAAAATAAAGCCGGTTGTGGGTTGCAGGTTCGCGGGCTGGAAAGTTATATAATCGCCCGTTGTCACTGTGACAAGCGAATCTGATTCGAGAGCGGATAATGCTTCGGGGGTGGGCTTGAGGGGAGATTCCGCCCAAACGACAAACCCAATGCCCATTAATGCCACCCCAACCAACAGTCCAAGAAAGACGCGTTTGATTATTTTCATAAAAGTGATTTTGCCTTTTTCCAAATATCGTCAAACATTTCAACCGTTAATTTTCCCGTCAATGTATTTTGCTGGCTGGGATGGTAAGAGCAAATTAAGGATGAAGGATGAACGCTTCGCGTGAGGGATGAGGAGGGAAGTGAATAAATTTCTCCGTGAGCAAATTTGAGGTTGCGAAGCGCGAATATTTTGAGGATTCTGTCGAAGGCAATCTTACCCAAACAGACGATGACTTTGGGTTGGATGATTTGAATTTCGCGTTCTAGGTAGGGCTGGCAGGTATTTAGTTCTGCGGGAGTGGGTTTGTTGTCGGGCGGGGCGCAGCGAGCGGATGCGGAAATATACAGGTCGCGCAGAATCAGCCCATCGCTTTTTGACTCCGCCTGCGGCTGATTGGCGAACTCGGCACGGTGCAAGGCTGGAAACAAAAACCCGCCCGAAGCATCGCCTGTGAATTGACGACCTGTGCGGTTCGAGCCGTGTGCGCCGGGGGCGAGTCCCACCACCAGCACACGCGCCTGCGCATCACCAAAGCCAGGCACAGGCTTGCCCCAATATTCCGCATCTTTGTACGCCTTGCGTTTTACCCGCGCCACTTCCTCACGCCATGCCACGAGGCGCGGGCATTTGCGGCATTCAATAATTTCCTGGTTGAGTGAGCCGAGCGGGTTCAAAAATACACTCCATCTTTATCAAGGTGACTGTCACTTGTAATTTCTCATAAAAAAAACAGCGGGTTGTGCGCCCGCCGTTTTTCTACTTGGTGTGTTCCAGCACATCCAGCAATGCTTCGTATTCTTCATCACATTCTGCGCACATATCCAAATGTTCACGGACAAGGGGGATAAGTTTCTCTGCCTCATGGGGTTGGATTTTGTTTTCGACAAATTCATCCATGTGGTGAAACATTTCATCGCAAGACATGTCTTCGGCGCGTATGTCTTCAAGAATGCGCAGAAACTTAACGATTGCTTCCTCCTGCAATTCATCCTGCGGGGGTTTGAAAATATTTTGAATTTGTTGAAAAAAAGTTTTTATGTTCATACGCTAAAGCAGACGATTAATCTAATCTTAATCTTACTTGTTTTCAAATGCCATCAATAGGTCTTGCGGCGTAAGGTCTTCAAGCGCCAGCCGCTTTTTTAGCCGCAAGCGTGCATCGTGCAGCAGTTTGTACAAAGCATTGCGGTTGGTTTTCATCTGTTTGGCGGCTTCGTCCATCGGCACATCTTGCAAGCCCAGCAGCACCAGCGCTTCGTGTTGTTTGGGTGTTAGTTCCTCTTCCAAAATGCGGCGGACTCGAAAAAACATGTCTGCGCGTTCTGCCGAAGATTCGGGCGAGGCTTGCGAATCAGCCAGTAAACCGGCGGGCGGCGGGGCATCTTCATTTTCTGTTAATTCATCAAGCGATGAATCCCTCCACCGCTTGCGGCGCAGTTCGGTGAGCGCCAGGCGGATGGCAATTTTGTGTACCCAGGTGGTGAACATACTGCGACCCTCGAATGTATTTAATTGATCAAGGACACGCAGCAGGGTTTCCTGTGTCACCTCTTCTACCAGCGGTTGAAAGAGCGGTGAATCGGAAGATAACCAGCGGGTGAGAGCGTAGGGCAAGCCCTTTTGAATAATCTCCCGCAAGTCGTTAATTGCCTCTTCGTGAGCCATCCCCGAATTTCTCAGGTCTGCAAGCCAATCTTCATTTGTGCGTGTGTTCATGGTTCTTGGATTATAAAAGATAAATTGGGTTGAATTAGGATTCTTATGAAACTATGAGATTTGCCAGATTGCCCGCTTTGCCCCCACCGAATTTGGGGATATACTTTTTCATGCCGTTTATTTTCCTGGGTTTTAGGGGCTTGGCGGCAATCTCCATCACAAGGAAATCTAATGCGCCATCCTCTTGAATGTATTTCCCCAAATTTACGCAAGCCTTTGTTTTATGTTTTCTTTGCCTTGACCTTGCTCGTCTTTGGCGTGTTTCGCGGTTTGGACGAACCTTTGCGTACCGCTGCCGCGCCAAATGGAATTGTCTCTTTTGAGTTGGCGCGGACGGTGGATGCGGCGCAGGCTATTCTCACGTCATGGGATTCCAATGCGCGTCTGTTTGCCGCATTCGGGCTTGGGTTGGATTATCTGTTCATGCCCGCGTATGCGCTTGCGCTTTCACTTGGCATTTTGTTGATGATGCACGGCAGGACGGGCTGGGTTCTTCAATTATCTGCATGGATGGGGTGGGGGATGTTCGCCGCTGCGTTGTTGGATGCGGTCGAAAATTATGCGCTTTGGATGGAATTGACAGGCAGGGTGTTTTCTCCCTATCCTGAAATTGCCGCGTTTTGCGCCTCGGTTAAATTTGTGTTGCTCGTTGCGGGGTTTCTCACCGCCATTGGGGGCAGGTTGATAAAAAAAGAGCAAACGTGAAACGCTCGCTCTTTCATCTTTCATTTTTGCTCTTTTTTCTACACCTCAAATTTTAACGGCTCGCTTATTCGTTGCTGTTCGTTTTCGTCCAGTTTGCCTAGCGGTAAAATCACATGAAACTGACTCCCCGGAAAGTTGATTTCATCATAGCCGGGGCTTTCCACATAAATTCGCCCGCCGTGCGCCTCTACAATGCCTTTGGCAAGCGCCAGCCCCAGCCCTGCGCCGCCGCCTTTGAAGCGTGTTTTGCTGGTGGAATGTTTGCCCAGCTCGCCTGGCTGGTAGAACTTGGTGAAGATGATCTCGTGAAAGTTTGGGTCAACGCCCACGCCCGTATCGCTGATAATCAGTTCCACGCCGCCATGCGGCAGGTCAAGGATGGCGGGAATGCTGTGTCCCGCAATGGTGATCTTTCCATTGTTGGGTGTAAATTTGACCGCATTGCGAATAATATGATGGTACAACTTTCGCAGTAAGTTGGGGTCGGCTTTGACCTGCGGCAAGTGGGGAATTTCTATTAAAAGCGACTGCTTGCGTCCTTTGATCGAATCTGCCTGCTCTATGCAAATCTCTTGAATCAGGTATCCCAGTTCCACTGGCTGAATATGTGGTTTGAGTGAACGCGCGTCAATTTGGGCAATGTCAAACATAGAATCCATGACTTCGTGCAGGCGGATTGTGCCGTCGTGGATTTTTTCCATCATAAATTTAAAGTTGGGGTCAAGGCTGGGGTCTTCCATCAACATTTCGCTGTAGCCTTTTATCACAGTCAGCGGGGTGCGCAGTTCATGCGAGGCAATGCTAATGAAGTCAGACTTTGCCTGATCAATTCGCTCCAGGTCTCGATTGTTTTTTTCCAATGCGCGCCGCGCCGTGCGCAGTTCATTGTTTAGGCGCATCAGGTTATCTACCAGCCGCGCATTTTCCAGCGCCACTGCGGTTTGGCTGGCGTGTGAGCCGAGGGTGACAAGGTCTTCTTTTGTGTAGCGGTTGCCACTTAATTTTGGACCAAATGCCAGCAAGCCAATCCATTGTTTTTTGGCAAAGATGGGAATGTAAACCTCGGCGCGTAACTGGTTGAACCAATCCCGCTCAAAGGGAGATGCAGACCGATAGGCGGGGAGCAGGTCTAGATCATATTGCAGCAGCGGGCGCTGCTCGCGGATGAAGTAGGCGGCGATGATTCCGTTTTCATTCAATTCCACCGCGATCATTTGCCTTTCTTCCGGGCTGCGCGCAGAGCGCAGGCGGTAGGTTTTGTGCCCGTCTGCCTGGCGTTCTGCATCTACGAGGAAGAGAAAACCGCGCTCAATTTGCATGGCTTCAAGGATAATGCCAACTGCAATGCTTGCCAGCCGATCCATATCTAAAATATTGCTGATACTTTCACTATATTTATGAATGGTGCGGCTTGCATCGTATTGGTCGCCTCGGGTCCATTTGTTTACTGCGCGCAAGATCAGGTTCATTAATGGGGCAAAGATTAAGGTGAGCAGTAATGCGATGATTGCGCCGGCAAATAGTGGGTTGAGGTTTTTGAAGGAAACTTGTATTAATGAAAACCCTGCAATATAAAACCCAACAATCAAAATTGCAATTACCACATAAACCAGTGCGCGCCGCAAAATATGTTTTAAGTCGGGTACATTGTGCGTTCCAACCACATAGACCATGAGCGCCGCCACCAACAAGCGCAAGGGCTGCCCCGCAATCACAATGTTGGAGAAAAGCAAAATATCATTCACAAATACTAGAAAAATAGTTGGCAGCCAATAATTTAACCGATTGCGGAATAATTGCTGCTGCGCATCTTTGTTGGCATGGGCGAGCAGGACAATCAAACTAATTGCAAAGATCAGCCAGCCCAAAATAGCCCAAGCCGGCGCCAGCCTTGCGCGTTCCAGGGTAAGGCTGCCATTGATTCTAAGGGTATCTGGCAGGTTGAAGGTGTTGGTTAAAATGAGCGCAAGACCCAACATCCACACTGCCCACAAGCCAGACCACGCCCACCAGGTTTTTCGCCGTAAAAATGTTAGCAGCACAAGGGTTAAAATTGTAATTAACGTTAAGGTGATGTAGATTTGAAATTCTTGAAATGCTGCCGTGCTGCCTTTTGAAGTTTCCCCGTTACGCCAAATGGCTTCTGCAACCGTTAAAACCATTGCCAGCAAGGCATATAGCGCCACAAGCCAAATTGAAACTCCCTGTCCTTCGTCTCTTCTTTGCATTGCAAAAAAAATGACGGGCAAGTAAAGCGCGCCAGCCAAAAGTAATAAGATGAATTGAACCAATGTGATATTCATATGAATTGACAAAGATTTTACTCGAAAAAAATCTTTAATCGGTTATCATTGTTGTTATGCTAACTTCCAAAATATCCCGTCTTAAATACAATTTTCCGCTGAAATTTTTTCGCCCGGACGGGCATGTGATCTTCTCAGATCTAGCCGCCGCTCGAACTTTCGCCGAGCAAATGTCCGCGCTGCGCTCCGACCCTATTTCTGCCACAGACTTATATGCACTTTCTTTGCTTGACGAGGCGTACCATATCCTCCTCAAGCATTTTTATAGCAGATATACAGGCGTGATGGGACGCGCGATGGGCGTGCTGCAATCCAGCCTCGGCTCAAAATATGATCTCACCCTTAGCAAGTTTACCGAGGAATTTCCGCCGCTTGCGGTTTTTCGCGGCGAAACAACCGCAGGGGTCTACCTTTCCACCACCGTTCCCTATTTTGGAGATTTCGGTCGTGGGGTGCGGGCGGCGGTCATTGAGGAAATGCTTTTAATTAATAACTCAAATCACAACCCTGCATTAAATCGCTACAAAGATTTAATAGACGAATCTGCGATGAACGGGTCGGCGTATAACGAATTGGTGCAATCTCTATTGACCTTCTTCTCGCGCCAGCCTGGCTTTGGCAATGGAGATGCCGCTCTCGGCGAAACCCTAACCGACATTCTTGCCGCCCCTATCAAAGCCTCTCCCGATTCCATCGAAGGGCAGCTGCGCTATGTGGTTGAAAAATGGGGCTATTTGCTGGGTGAAATATTCTCTGTTCGTGTCTTGCGCGGGTTGGACTATCTGCGCGAAGACGCCATTCGCATTGGGCAGGGTCCCATTGACTCGCAAAAAGCCGAAACCCATGTGCCGAATTATTTTGGCAATGACTATGCCGAATACGAGCGCTACAGCATGGATAAAGACTGGATGCCGCGCCTGGTCTTAATTGCCAAAAATACTTACGTTTGGCTGGGGCAACTCTCTCAAAAATATCAGCGCGGCATTACCATCCTTGACCAAATTCCAGACGAAGAACTAGATCTGCTCGCCGCACGCGGTTTTACTGGCTTATGGCTGATTGGTCTTTGGGAGCGCAGCCGCGCCAGCCAGCGCATCAAACAGCGCATGGGTCAAGAGGATGCGGTGGCTTCGGCGTATTCCCTGCATTCATACGACATTGCCGACGACCTTGGTGACTGGGATGCGCTCAACAATCTTCGCTCGCGCGCCTGGGCGCGCGGCATCCGCCTCTCCGCCGACATGGTTCCCAATCACATGGGCATAGATTCAACCTGGGTCAATGAACACCCCGAATGGTTCCTCTCTTCCTCATTCTCACCATACCCAGCCTACTCATTCAACTCCGAAAACCTTTCAGACGACTCGCGTGTGGGCGTGTATCTTGAAGATCATTATTACAACAAGACCGACGCCTCGGTTGTCTTCCAACGCCGCGACTTTCAGACGGGCGATGTGCGCTACATTTATCACGGCAACGATGGCACTTCCTTTCCCTGGAATGACACCGCCCAATTGGATTACACCAACCCCGCCGTGCGCGAGGCGGTGATTCAAGTCATTTTGCACGTTGCGCGGAATTTCCCCGTGATTCGTTTTGACGCGGCAATGACCCTCGCCAAAAAACACATTCAACGCCTGTGGTTTCCCGAACCTGGCGCGGGCGGCGCCATTCCCTCACGCTCGCAATACGGCATGACCAAGTTTGAGTTTGATCAAAAAGTTCCCGAAGAATTTTGGCGCGAAGTGGTAGACCGCGTGGCGCTGGAAGTTCCCGACACGCTCCTGCTTGCCGAAGCCTTTTGGATGATGGAAGGCTACTTTGTGCGCACGCTGGGAATGCACCGCGTTTACAACTCCGCGTTTATGCACATGCTGCGAGACGAAGACAACGCCAAATATCGCCTTGCCATCAAAAACACGCTCGAATTTGATCCGCAAATTCTTAAGCGCTACGTCAATTTTATGAATAATCCTGATGAAAAAACCGCCATCGAGCAGTTTGGCTCTGGCGACAAATACTTTGGCATTTGCACGGTACTCTCTACCCTGCCCGGTCTGCCCATGTTTGGTCATGGGCAGGTGGAAGGCTTCTCTGAAAAATACGGCATGGAATTCCGCCGCGCCAAATGGGAAGAAGCCCCCAACGATGGTCTCATTCGCGGTCACGAATGGCGCATCTTCCCCTTGCTTCACCGCCGCTACCTGTTTGCCGATGTGGAGCAGTTTCTTCTCTACGACTTTTACGCCCCCAACGGCAGTGTGGATGAACAAGTCTTCGCCTACTCCAACCGCTTTCACGACGAGCGCGGACTGATTATCTATCACAATAAATTTGCCGATACAAAAGGCTGGATCAAAACCTCCGCCGCCTACATAGACAAAGGCTCAGGCAAAACCATCCGCCGTACCCTTGCCGAAGGACTCGGATTGCCGCAGGCGGGGCATGTCATCTTCAAAGATTATGTCACCCATTTGGAATACATCCGCTCTTGCAAGGAAATTTGGGACAAAGGCATGTACATTGAATTGGGCGCTTATCAATCGCACGCCTTCATGGACTTTCGTTTTGTGGGGGACAGCGAATGGCAGACGGTCTGCGATGGGCTCAACGGCGCGGGCGTGACTTCCATGCAGGACGAATGGCGGAAGCTCTTTAGCGTGGCGGAAGAAGTAAAAGTTGAAGTGGAAGTTGTGAAGAAAAAACGCGCCGTTCGCAAAGTTGCGGCAAAGGCAAAGAGCGTAAAAGGTGAGGTTGTAAAAAGTAAAGAAGGAAAAAGCAAAGAAGGAAAAAGTAAAAAGGAAAAAGTAGCTGTTGCAAAGACAGCGAAGGTGAAAAGTGAGAAGAAAGAAGCGGCTGCGGGAAAGACAAAAGCCCCTGCCAAAGCGCAGCCTGAAAAGAAGGTTGCCGCAAAGGCAAAGCCAGTTGAGACAACACCCGCGAAGGTGAAGAAGCCAGCCAAAAAGACCGTTGAACCAAAGAAGG
>DYML01000092.1:1874-13953 GCA_020721605.1 Anaerolinea thermophila | reverse complement strand
ACAGAGACGAACAAACGCAGCAGCGGGCGGGGGGATTTATTCTTCATCTGCTTCTGATGGAATGGGCAGGGGAATGACAAATCCCTGGGCGCGGAATTTTTCTACATAGTCACGCACGACCCAATAATCCAGACCAACTTGTTCGGCAATATCAAAGATACTGTGCCTGCCTTCAAATTTATTCATAATTTTTTCAATGGCGCGGTTGAGGTCCCAATTTTCGCGCCAGTCTACCCATAGACCGTAGCCGCTGAGAAAAACGGGACCGCGAAAGGTGCGTCTTGGAATGTAGTTGCTGGCATAAATGCGCACGACTTCCTCGGCAACGTCTACGGTGTTGAGTAATAAATCTTCATGGAGGATGCCCAGGTTGTCATCGCTGGTGTGGTATTCGGGGTAGGGGAAGCGGCTGAGGGAAATACACGGCACATTCACCCCAGGTCCGTTGATAATGCGCTCGTCATTGGGCGCCACTTGCGCAAACTCGCCTTCACGAAAGTCTTTATTCTTTTTAGAAATAACGTGACGGGCAATACGATCCAACAAATGCGCATCCTGCCGCGTGCGTTGCAAAGCCAGTGTGCTTTGATTGCCCGTGCTGTCCAAAAACATGCCGCCGCGCAGGTGGGGGATGAGATTTTCGTTGTTGGCAAGGTAGGCAACTGTGCCAATCGTTTCTGGTCCAAACCAAAAGCGAATACTCATGGAGCCAGCGGGCAGTGGATTGTGCGCCAGCCGCCGCGCCAGTTCAATTTCACAAACCACGCCGGAGCCGTTGTCGTTGGCTTGGGCGGGGTGACAGGTGTGAGATTGAACGATAAATTCACCCGCCGCAGGGTTTTCTCCGCCCGCAGGGTGAACCACGCCCACGCCAATACGAAATCCATTTTCGGGGTCGGTGATAAATTCGGAGCGAATGACGGCGTGATATTTTTTGTCGCGCGGCAGTTGATCGAACACATTTTTTGAAAGGCAAAACCCCCAACTGCGCTCGTAATATTTAAACTCCCACGGAATTGCGTTGGGGCGTTTTTCACTAAAGCGCAAATGTGGCGCCAGTTCTTCCCAGGTCAAAACTTTATCAATTGGCAGGGAATATGAAATGATGTGCAGTGGATTGTTTTTGAAATCCACAACCCGCTCGCCGTCTTCAGTTTCAAGGTATGCCTCATGGACTGCGTAGCGTTCTGGGATTTTCCAAGTCCACGCGGGCGTAAGCGGGGCATAATTTTCGGTGGTGAAGTTTGCCGCGTCTGGCATGTAAGAGCCAATGATGGCAAGGGTCTCGTCCATATCATCCGAGGCGAGTGTGCGATGAAGGTTTATAAATTCAGCAAGAATAGACTTAAGGGAGGTGTAAGGTTTCATAATTGACCTGAAAGTTATTGTAAGAATAATTGGCGGACACGACAAAATTTTATATTTTTCCTGGTTTCGGCGTACCTGCCGACTCTAAGTTTTTACGACAATGTTGTCTGGCACAAGCGCTGCTTTCTCTTTCCATCGCATGGTTGATCTCCTAAAATAGTGGGTGACGAATTTTAAACCGCAAATACAAGTACCGCCAGTTTTAATATTCATTGGGGTACTTTTAGCGCTGGCAGACAGCCAACATGGAGATTGGGTTTTCGGCATTCCTCTTTTTGCTCGTACAGTCGGATTCGCATTTCTTATTCAGCGCAATCTGAAAAGTTCTTCGATATGCCACGCTCGCGCCCCCCCATTACTTTGGCGAGACCGCACTCTGGCTGGCGCGGGTCACTCATCCAAATAAAATCCCCACCCAAAACAAAACGCTAAACACAAACGCGGCTTGACCCGTACCCGCCAGCGCGGCATTAAGCGGACGCCCGCTCTGCGTGAGAACGGCGCGAGTGGCGCGGAGCGCAATGGGCAGTGAACCCCAGGCAAACAACGAAAACCACGAGATGATTCCCACCCAGGCGGCGAGGGGCAAAATTAAATACGCAGTCGCCATGCAAATTAGATATTGAATTTTTGTCGCGTGACCGCCAATTTTTACAGCCAGCGTATGCTTGCCGGCTTTGCGGTCATTTTCAAGGTCGCGTAAATTATTAACCACCAAAATTGCGGTGATGATTAAGCCAGGCGGAATAGACATCCACCAGGCGGCGGCGGAAACAGAACCCGCCTGCACATAATAAGTACCCGCCACAGCGGCAAGCCCAAAAAAGAGAAAGACAAAAATATCGCCAAGTCCGTGATAACCCAGCGGAAACGGTCCGCCGGTGTAGGCAATGGCAGAGATGATGGCGGCAACACCTATCAAAATAATAGGCAGCCCGCCCAGCCAGGCAAGGTACAAGCCCAGCAACAAAGCACAGGCAAAAGCAACGCCCATTCCCACTTTCACCTGTGCTGAGGTGAGCAAGCCCGCCTGCGTTACCCGCGTGGGTCCCAGTCTTTCGGGCGTGTCAGTTCCGCGCTCAAAGTCAAAGACATCGTTGGCGAGGTTGCTTCCAATTTGCAAAAGCAGGGCGGCGAATAAACATGCCAAAGCGGCATCGAGGCGAAAATTTCCATCACGCCACGCAAGGGCGCTCCCCATCAGCACGCCTGCGGCGGCAGCGGGCAATGTTTTGGGGCGGATTGCCAATGCCCAGGCTTGTAAGGTTTCTTTGGTCAAGATCATCTCTCCAGTTGGCAGCGGATTTATAAACGGCAGCGGATTTATAAACGGATAAACGGATGAGAATACTTTTCGTCTCAATATCCGTTTATCCGTCTCACATTCCGCTTTAAACTCAAGCCGCCGCAGTATAACTTATAATTAAACGAAACAAAACTTCCGAAGTCTGCCATTAGGAGAACCCATGACACAACTTACAGGGCAAGAACGCGCGACATACGTTCAAAGCATGTTTACGCAAATTGCAAAACGCTACGATTTAATGAACCGATTGATGACAGGGTTTCAAGATGTACGCTGGCGAAAACAGGTCATTCGGCTGGCAAAATTAACGAACAAAGATTCACTGCTTGACTTGGGAACGGGTACCGGCGATTTGGCGCGCGAAGCGCAGGCGCAGTTTCCGCAAGCCAAAGTCACCGCCGCAGATTTCACACTGGAGATGATGCGCGTGGGGCAAAAAACCAGCCCGCTTAACTTCTCCAGCGCCGATGCGCTGCGCCTACCATTTTGCAACTCGTCTTTCGATGCGGTCATCTCTGGATTTTTAATGCGCAACGTGGTTGACCTGCAAAAAGGAATCGAGGAGCAGTTGCGCGTGCTAAAAAACGGCGGGCGAATCGTCATCCTCGACACCACCCGCCCGAAGAAGAACTTGCTTTCACCGTTTATCTGGATTCACATGCACTTGATCATCCCGACCCTCGGCGGCTTGCTGACGGGCGTGCGCGAGGCATATCGTTATTTGCCCGACACCACCGAAAATTTTGTCACTGCCGAAGACTTATCTGCGCGAATGGCAAAGGCGGGATTCAAAAATGTCAAATTTCAACGATTGATGTTTGGAACGATTGCGATTCACTGGGGAGAAAAATAAGCGGAAGGCGATGCAATCTCTTTACCAAAACTGAACATTGCCGGGCAGCCGCCTGCTTTATTGATAGACCTGCGGGTTGAAACAATGAGGCAGGCGCTCGCCTTTTAGCCCCGCCACCAAATTTTGCGCGGCAAGCAGGGACATTAAATCGCGGGTCTTTTTGCTGGCGCTGCCGAGGTGCGGCACGATCAGACAGTTTTCCAACTCCAACAAGGGGCTGTCCATCGGCAGCGGCTCAGGGTCGGTCACATCCAGCGCGGCGGCAAAAATGCGGTTCGATTTCAGGGCATGGTACAGAGCGGTTTGATCCAGGACTCCGCCGCGCGCGGTATTAACCAGCACCGCGTTGGGCTTCATTTGCGAGAGAAAATCGGCATTGACCAGGCGGCTGGTCTGCGCATTTAAGGGAACGTGAATTGAAACAAAATCCGATTCGCGCAAAAGGGTATTGAGGTCAACCGGCTGGGCGTTGTATGCGGACTTTGCGCTGGGGCTATGATACAAAACCCGCAGGTCAAAGCCCTGAGCGCGTTTGGCAACTGCCTGACCGATGCGCCCAAAGCCGACAAGCCCCAGTGTGGCGTCAGCCAAATCTGCGCCGAGCAACAGGGAAGGACTCCATGTCACCCATTTACCCGCCCGCAAATATCTTTCGCCTTCAGCCAACCGTCTTGCGGCGGCGAGGAGCAGGGCAAAGGTCTGGTCGGCGGTGGCGTCTGTTAAAACCCCCGGCGTGTTGCCAACGGGGATTCGGCGTGCGGTGGCGGCGGATACGTCAATATGATCCACGCCGACGGACATGCTGCTGATAACCTTCAACTGCGAGCCAATGGCGTCCATCAACTCGCCGTCCACTTTTTCGGTCAGCAGGCAGAGCAAGCCCTCTGCGCCATGCGCCCGCGCGATGAGTTCAGCGCGTGAGGGCGGCAAGTCGGCAGTCCAAAGGTCAAGGTGAGAAAAATGCTCCCGAAGCAGCATCAAGCCGGGAGCGGGGATGATGCGGGTGACAAAAATTTTGGAAGACATGCCCAGAGTATAATCTGTACATGTCCAAAATCAAACAACCGAATTCACGTCATTGCTTTATCTGCGGGCTGGAAAATCCAGTCGGCTTGCACCTGCATATTTACGAAACCGAGCCAGGCGTGGTGGAAAGCCAGTACATCGCACCCGAGCATTTTCAGGGCTACCCTGGCGTGCTGCACGGCGGCATTGTAGCGGCGATCATTGACGAGGTTTCGGGGCGGGCGCAAATGGGCAGTGACCCGCTCAACCCGCGTTTTATGTTCACGGGCAAACTCGAAGTGAAGTACCGCAAAAACGTACCCATTGGAAAATTGCTGAAGATCATCGGCAAGGCAGGGAGAAGCAAGCGCAATCTTGCCGAAGCATGGGCGGGAATTTATGACGCGGAGACCCAGGAACTGCTGGCGGAGGGTTCGACGGTTTCGATCAACGTGCCAAATGAACAATTTGACACATCGCAACTGGCAGAGTTGGGCTGGAAGGTATATCCAGATTAATCTACTTACCGCAAAGAGCGCGAAGAAACCATTAAATCTTTGCGAACTTTACGCACTTCGCGGTGCAATGGATTTTTCGCAACAGAGTCGTCCGTGGAGAAAATTTTGTTAATTCTGACCTACATCGCCGTCATCGCGTCTGCCATTTCGGGCGCACTGGAAGCGCGCAAAAATGAAATGGACATTGTCGGTGCAACCACCATTGCGCTTGCAACTGCCTTCGGCGGCGGAACCATCCGCGACCTGCTGCTGGGGCGCACGCCTGTTTTTTGGGTGCTAGACCCTGGGCTGACGATTGCCGCCTTTATTGCCGGCACGCTCTCCTACTACCGCCTCGACCGTCTCTCGAACAGGCTCTTCATCGTTGTGGATGCCGTCGGGCTGGGCTTGTTCAGCATTCTTGGCGCAACCTACACCCTGCAACTTGAACTTTCTCCCATTGTGGCGGTGTTGATGGGTGTGGTGACGGGCGTTTTTGGCGGCGTGCTGCGTGACCTGCTCTGCAACCGCGTGCCAATTATTTTTCGGCACAACACAGAGTTGTACGCCACCTGTTCTTTCGTTGGCACAAGCGTCTTTGTGTTTCTGATCTGGCTCAACATATCGCACCTTCCCACCTCAATCATTGGCGCAGGAATCATATTTGCCATGCGGCTCGCTGCAATACGCTTTAGAGTGACCCTGCCCGCGCCGTAAAATCTATGTCACAGAGTCCCTGTGGCTTATAATAAACAGACTTTCACACGGAGGCAACTTATGATTACAAATTATCACCGCCCGCAAACATTGGATGAGGCTCTCACGCTTCTGGCTCAACCGAATACTTTTCCCCTTGGAGGAGGAACGCTTCTCTCCCACCCTCAAACTGACGCTGCGCGTGTTTCCGTTGTAGATTTGCAACGCCTTGGGCTGAATTCGCTCGGCGCAAGTGGAAATGATTTGCAAATTGGCGCAACCTGCACCCTACAATCTCTGCTGGAATCCGAATATTGCCCTGCCGCCTTGAAGACCGCCATCAAACTCGAAGCGCCGATCAACATCCGCAACTCGGCAACGGTGGCAGGAACTCTCGTTTCAAGCGACGGGCGTTCCCCCTTTGCCGCTTCGCTGCTGGCGATGGACGCAAAAATTACAATGGTCAGTAACCAGCCTGCCCTGAGCAAGGTCGAAGGGTCGGCAGTAATCAGCGTTGGGGAATATCTGTTAACGAAGCCGAAAGAACTGATTACCCAAATCAGCGTTCCGCTCAACGTGAAATTTGCCTTTGAATTCGTCTCCAAAACCCCCGCCGATAAGCCGCTGGTTGCCGCCGCGCTCGCGCAGTGGAAATCGGGTCGCACGCGACTCGTCCTCGGCGGCTATGGCAAAACTCCCGTACTAGCAATGGATGGCACCGAAGCAGATGGAATCGAATCCGCCGCAAAGAACGCCTATCACGAGGCGCAGGACGAATGGGCTTCCGCTGAATATCGGATGGATGTTGCCGCCACGCTGGCAAAGAGATGTTTGGCGTGACCCAAACTTGCCCCATTTGCTCCAACCCTGTTGAACCCTCTGCCCGTTACCCGCGCTACTTGTGCAGTGCGTGCGCGTTCAGGGCAAAATCAAAAGATGGGCGGCGTTTGCAATTTAATAATGAATGTATGTCAGGCGGATATTCCGCCGAGTACGCCGACACGGGCGACCCATACGAAAGCCACGAATGTTTTGTAGACGGCATTGCCTGCTACGCAGACGAAACCCGCTTCGGCGGCATTGTGATTGAGCCTGTATTTAATCTCTAAATTCCCGCCACAACAAAAGGCGCTCTCTTCTTCCCACCGCGTTGCAATGAGAAGAAGAGAGCGCTTTGATTTAAAAATAAAATTATATTTAGCCCTTTAATAGCACACTATGCTCGTTGTCTGGTTCGGCGGGCGCGGCAAGCGGCGGTAATTCTGCAATTGAGCCCAAGCCAAAGTGCTGCAAAAATTCTGGTGTGGTGGCATACAAAATGGGACGCCCAGGTCCATCTGCCCGCCCTGCCTCTTGAACCAAGCCCTTGCTCAACAAACTTTTCATCATGCCGTCGCTATTCACCCCGCGAATAGAATCAACCTGCGGGCGGGTGCAAGGCTGCTGGTAAGCAATAATCGCCAGTGTTTCCAGCGCAGCGCGACTCAGATGCGTGGTCGCCTCCAGCCCAAGAAAAAGTTCAACGAGTTCAGCCAATTCAGGCGCGGTGGTCAATTGCACCCGACCGGCATTGCGCTGCAAACGCAAGCCGCGCGTTGAAAGAATTTCATCCAACTCTTTCAGCCCGCGTTCAACAACAGAGGGGGTAACATCCAAAGCCTGAGAAATTTGCCCTACCGCCACCAACTCGGCAGAAACAAACAACATCGCCTCTATTTTTGCCGCAAGTGACAGTTCGATTTTAGGGACAACAGTGGATGAAGATTGAGAGTCGCTCATGCTATAATTGCTCCGCTTAATAAATTTACTTACAAAAGATAAAAATGATGAAAAACAAAAAAATTTCCCTTGCTTTATTACTGAGTCTATTGCTTTTCACAACCCTGGCTTGCACCATTTTTGTCGGCGGACCAGAATACCCAACGCAAACCGTTCCCGTCTCGGCAGAAGAAGTGCAGTCCATGCAAACACAAATTGAGCAAGCCCTGCTGGCAGGCGCAGAAACGGGCGCGGTCACATTTCAAATCACAGAAAGCCAACTGACCTCGTACATGGCGCTCAAAATGCAAGAGCAAACCACCCCGCCCTTTACCGAGCCGCAAGTCTTTCTGCGCAACGGTCAAATGCAAATCATTGGGAAAATTGACCAGGGCATGTTTGCGGCAAATATGCTCATTACCATGAATGTCAGCGTTGACCCTGCCACGAACCTGCCAAAAATTGAAATTACCTCGGCAGATTTTGGACCCCTGCCCGCTCCCGAAGGATTAACCACCGCCCTCGGCGCGCTGATCGAAGAGGCGTTTACCGGCTCACTTGGACCTGTGGCAATCGGCTTTCGGCTCGAATCAATTAACATTGCAGATGGCATAATGACGATGACGGGTCGGATTAAATAGCGGCTGGATTATACCCGACATGCTGCGCAAATCAACTCGTGTCCCCCCAAGCCTGATTCTGCTGCTAATTACATTTTTCTGGCTGATAACCTCCTGCCGCTCGCCGCAGATTGGCGAAGAAATCATCGTCAGCATTGCCGCCGATGGAACAAAGCAAGAGGTAAGCATTAACACTGGCAGTACGGTAGCACAAGCGCTTCAAGTTGCAGGCTTTGCACTCGGAACGCTAGACCGCGCCGAACCGCCGCTCTACACCGTTCTCAATCATGGGGATCAGGTCAAATTGACCCGCGTACAGGAAATATTTGAAACGGAACCCCTGGTCATTCCATTTGAGCGGCAAATTGTGCGCACCGAAACCCTGGCTGAAGGCGAAACAAGGCTGGTGCAAGCAGGAGCCAACGGTCAAAAAGAAGTGACCTACCGCCGAATTCTCGAAGACCTGGTTGAGATCAGCAAGTCGGCTGTCAAAACCGTTATTTTAGAAGAAGCAATGCCAGAGATTGTGATGGTCGGCGCGCAATCTTCCTTCACGCCGTTGAACATTCCCGGCACCCTTGCCTACCTGGCAGGCGGCAACGCTTGGGTGATGGAAGGATCAACCGCCAACCGCCGCATTATCGTCAGCACGGGAGACTTGGACGGGCGCATTTTCAAACTATCGCCCAATGGCGAATATTTGATCTTCACCAGAAAATCCAAGAAAAACGCCGCCGAAGAGATTAACACCTTGTGGGCAGTGCGCACCAAAAACCTCGAACCAAAACCCATCTGGCTGCAAGCCTACAACGTCATTCACTTCGCCGAATGGATTCCAGGCACAAATTCGGTGGCATACTCCACAGTGGAGCCGCGCAGCACTGCGCCCGGCTGGCAGGCAAATAATGATTTATATCGAGTCAGCCTAACGGGCGGCACACCCCGCCAACTATTGGAAGAAAACAGCGGCGGCGTATATGGCTGGTGGGGAACGACCTTTTCTTACTCCGCAGACGGCAGGCTGGCATATTCACGCCCCGATGGAATTGGACTGGTGGATCAAGACGGCGGATACCTGAAGCCCTTGCTAAACATTACCCCGCTCAACACCCATAGCAACTGGGCGTGGATACCGCCAATGGCATGGGGCGCAGACGGAAAGACTTTATACTATGTAACTCACGCGCCCGCGCCCGCCCCCGTCACGAGCGAGGAATCACCTTTTTTTGACATCGCCGCCGCCTCATTCAGCAACCAAGCCGCAGTCTCAATGATTCATTCAGCCGGCATGTTTTCCTACCCAAACGCCTCACCCGCCGCATGGAACGGCAACGGAAAAAATTATCAAATTGCATATTTACAAGCCATCTTCGTTGAACAAAGCGAAACCAGCCGCTATCGCTTAATGGTCATGGATCGAGACGGCTCCAACAGCAGAGCGCTCTTTCCCCCCGCCGACACAAACGGCATTGAGCCGCAGCGCCCTGCCTGGGCGCCTGAGGCGCTGGAAGGACAAAACGGCGGCTTTCTTGCAATTATTTATCAAAGCAACCTTTGGCTTGTAGACAGCGGCAGCGGCACAGCCTATCAGGTCACTGGCGACGGGCTGATTAATTCAATTGACTGGAAATAAAATCAAGTCTTCTAACTTCGGCGTAAAATCTTCAGGTTTTACCGCCCAGATAAAAAAGATTAAATGATAAAAAAGGAAAAATACAATGAGAATAGTAATTACAGGCGCAGCCGGATTCCTCGGCTCACACATCAGCGACCATTTGCTGGCAGATGGACATCAGGTAATTGGCATAGATAATTTTGTAACGGGCAGCCCGGATAATATTGCGCACCTTGCCGAAAACGAAAATTTTTCCTTTTACAAACGCGATGTTTCAAATTACATTTTTGTCCCCGGCAAGGTGGATGCGATCTTGCATTTTGCCTCCCCTGCCAGCCCAAACCCACAATCCAAATCGGGTTACTTTAACCTGCCAATTCAAACCATGAAAGCCGGCGCACTTGGAACACACAACTGCCTCGGCTTGGCGCGCGTACAGAATGCAAGATTTTTACTTGCATCCACCAGCGAAATTTACGGCGACCCTGAAGTACACCCGCAAACCGAATCGTACGCCGGCAACGTAGACCCCATCGGCACGCGCGCCGTCTACGATGAAGCCAAACGCTTTGCCGAATCTTTGACGATGGCATACCACCGCTTTCATAACGTAAACACCAGCATTGTGCGCATCTTCAACACCTACGGTCCGCGCATGGACATGGAAGACGGACGCGCACTGCCCAACCTGCTCAAACAAGCCTTGCTAAAACAACCCTTAACCGTCTATGGAGATGGAACACAAACCCGATCATTTTGTTATGTAGATGACCTCGTAAATGGTATTGTAAAACTGCTGTACTCCGAAGAACATTACCCGGTTAATATTGGCAACCCAGTTGAAATGAGTATGCTCCAATTTGCAGAAACCATCAACCAAGTCACCGACAACACTGCGGGAATCGTCCTCGAAAACTTGCGCAGCGCCCGCGACCCACAGCGCCGCCAGCCAGATATTACCCGCGCGCGTGAAACTTTAAACTGGGAACCCCGCGTAGACCTCAAAGAAGGCGTGCGCCGAACCATCCCATTCTTTAAACAAAAACTGGAAATTGCATGATCCTGTCCGACATAAAAGAACGCAAACGGTTTGTGAAGTTTGCGCTGGTAGGCGCGCTTGGCGCCATCATTGATTTTGGTGTAATGAACCTGCTTTCCCATTTCACCAAAATTTCACTGGTCTACGCCGGAACTATTTCTTTTCTATGCGCAGTCGTCAGCAACTTCATCTGGAATCGCTTTTGGACGTACCCCGAATCGCGCTCGCGCCCGCTCATTAACCAATTGGGCATGTTCTTTTTGGTAAACCTGGCGGGCATTGCCATTCGCATTCCCACCCTGCACTACCTTGAGCCGCCCCTGCTTAACTCTTTTCAAAACTTGCTGCACATCTCTCATGCCAATGCCGAGTTTTACGCAAAAAATCTAACCCTTGCGGCAGCCGTAGGCATTGTGATGCTTTGGAATTTTTTTGTAAACAGATATTGGACGTACAACGATATAGATCAACACAAAAAAGAGATTCAAATATGAGCGGTGCGCAACCTGCCCTCATTCCCATTTACACCAGCAAAGGAGATTCCGAAGCATTCCTGCGCTACCCCTATCTTTTCAACCGCACAGGAGATTGGATTGGGTTTGTAACCGCCAACCGCGAGGTATATTCCGTGCTGGGCAATTATGTGGGCATATTAACCAACGACCCGCGCATTGTCGGCAAACGCAACGCCGCCACCCTCAGACCCCACATGCAGCCGCCGCCCAAGCCCCCTAAAGTTCACCCCGCCGCCATCGTTCCACTGGCGCCCCTCATGCCAGACTTGGAATACGCAGCAATAGACATACTGCTCGAAGCGCCAGAACGCCTGCACACCATAGACAGCGGCGAAGAACGCGAAGACCTGGATTAACGTGAAAAAAACACCCGCCCCAAAAACCGCGCGCGCCTCGCGCATCAGCATCGCCCAGTTGATGCAGCCCGAACACGCCAACAATTATGGCAACGTGCATGGCGGCTGGGTGATGAAACTGGCAGACGAAGCGGGCGCGCTGGCTTGTATGCGCCACGCCCAAAGGCGGGTCGTCACCGTCGCCGTTGATTCGCTCGTCTTCCGCGAACCCATCAAAATTGGCGACCTCATCATCCTCAACGCCGAAGTCACCTACACCGGGCGCACCTCCATCGAAGCCGAAGTGCAGGTGATTGCCGAGAATCCCGTCACGGGCGAACGCACGCACACCAACACCGCCTACCTCGTCTACGTCGGCTTGGACGACGACGGCAACCCCGCCCCCGTTCCGCCGCTGGTAGCGGAAACCGAAGAAGACGAACAGCGCATGGAGCAGGCAAAAAAGCGACAG
>DYML01000092.1:0-1774 GCA_020721605.1 Anaerolinea thermophila | reverse complement strand
CTCGTTCTTATCTTCGTCAACCTGTTGGTTGGCTTGTTGACGTTTCAGAACTACGGCTTGTCGTGGGATGAGCCGCTTTTTTACGATTACGCCAACGCCCTCGGCTACGCCTACTCGCCGCGCGAATGGTTCAGCGGAAACTTCAACCTCGAAAACGCCTATGGCTCCAGCGGCAGCGACCATGCCAACCGCGGACCCGCCTACGTCATCCTTGCCCGCCCGCTGGTTTCGGTCGTCGAAGCGCTCGGCGCAGACCAAGCCTCAGCGTGGCATTGGGTCAACTTCCTCACATTTCAACTGGGAGTCTACTTTTTATATCGCCTTGCCCGGCGCTGGGTTAGCGACCCCGCCGCGCTTGCCGTCGCCGCGCTTTTTGCCTGGCAACCGCTCTTGTGGGGACATGCCTTCATCAACCCCAAAGATCCGCCGTTTCTGGTTTTCTTCCTCGGCGCGGTTTATTTTGGTTTTGAGATGGTGGACGCAAAGGTCATTGCGAGGGCGGACTCCCCGAAGCAATCTCCTGTGGATATTGCCACCCTGCCCGCCGCCTTCTTTCTCGGCGCCGCCACCTCCATCCGCGTGCTGGGACCGTTGGCGGGCTTGCTGGTCGGACTCTACGCCCTGAACCGCCTGAACGCCAACACGCTCAAACGGCTGGCATGGTACGCCGCCCTCAGTCTGCTGACCGCCCTTGCGCTCTGGCCCTACCTGTGGACAAATCCCATCGCCAAATTTATTGAAGTCTTTGGATTCATGTCCGATAATCCGACTCAGTTGCAGGTTTTATTCAACGGGAATCTTTACCGCGCCGACGAACTGCCGCGCCGCTACCTGCCCACGCTTTTGGGGTTGACATTGACCCGCCCCGTTCTGCCGCTCTTTTTGATTGGAATCATCCTTGCCTTTTGGAAAAATCTCAAAAAATTCCGCGCCGTAAACTGGTCGCTGTTTACTGATTACTTTTTACTACTCTTCTGGTTTCTCGTCCCCTTCGCCTACGTCCTCCTGCGCCAGCCGCCCATGTACGACGGATATCGTCACTTTCTTTTTATGCTTCCCCCGCTCTTCATCTTCGCGGGCTTTGCCTTCGACAAGATATTTGAAATCTCCAGGTCGCGCTGGTCTGCCATCCTGCCGACCCTGTTGCTGCTTGCGCCCGGCATTTATGGCTTCATCCAGTTGCACCCCTACGAATATACATATTACAATTCGCTGGCAGGGAATCCCTTCCGCCGCTACGAGACAGATTACTGGCTGACCTGCTACAAGGAAGCGGTCGAAAGACTCGACGCGCCAGAAGGCGCAAACCTCTTCGTCAAGCGCGAGCCGTACATCGCCGAATATTACGCGGGCAAAGAGGTTGCCATCCGCGACTACCGCGCCGAGTTTGGAGAAATTCAAAGCGGAGACTTTGTCCTCGTCAACACCCGCGCCAACGAAGACCTTAAGACTTTCAAAAACGCGCCTGTCGTGTTGCAAATTCAGCGCGGAGACGCGGTATTCTGCGAGATCAAACAAATCCCATGACCACACACCGAGAACGAATCCAAGCCTGCCTCAACGGTGAAATGACAGACCGCACGCCCATTGCGCTCTGGCGGCACTTCCCTGTGGATGACCAAAACCCCGAAACGCTGGCAGCGGCGACCCTTCACTTTCAAACCGTCTACGACTTCGACATCGTAAAAGTGACTCCCGCCTCCTCTTTTGCCATCAAAGATTGGGGCGTGGAAGATCAATGGATGGGCGATGCAGAAGGCTCGCGGCGCTACAC